>SKYZ01000486.1 GCA_007127625.1 Aquisalimonas sp.
ATCAAGCGGGAGCACGGCGAGCAGGGTGATTTCTACCGTCCGGAGCGCGAGCAGGAGGTGCTGCGGCGCATCCAGTCCCTCAACGAGGGGCCGCTGTCCGACGAGGTCGTCGCCCGGTTGTTCCGGGAGGTCATGTCCGCCTGTCTGGCCCTGCAGCAGCCGCTGAAAGTGGGGTTCCTCGGGCCCGAGGGCACCTTCACCCAGGCGGCGGCGTTCAAGCAGTTCGGGCACGACGTTCAGCTGCAGCCGCTGGCCACCATCGACTCCATCTTCCGCGAGGTGGAGGCCGGTGACATGAACTACGGCGTGGTGCCGGTGGAGAACTCCACAGAGGGTGTGGTCAACCACACCCTGGACTGCTTCCTGACGTCGCCGCTGCAGGTGGTGGGCGAGGTGGAACTGCGCATCCAGCAGAACCTCGCCAGTCGGGAAAGCGACCTGGCGGCGGTGCAGCGGGTGTATTCCCATCAGCAGGGACTGGCCCAGTGCCGCGCCTGGCTGGATCAGCACCTGCCCGGTGTCGAGCGGGTGACAGTGGACAGTACCGCCGAGGCGGCCCGCATTGCCGCCACCGAGGCGGGCAGTGCCGCCGTGGCCGGCGATGCCGCCATTACCCTGTACCAGCTCAATACCCTGGCCGAGGGTATCGAGGACGTCCACGGGAACACCACCCGTTTCCTGGTGATCGGTCGACAGTCGCCACCGCCCACCGGCGACGACAAGACCTCCGTGGTGGTCTCGCGGGCCGACCGGCCGGGCGGGCTGGTGAATCTGCTGGAACCGCTGGCCCGGCACGACATCAACATGACGCGCCTGGATGCCCGACCCTCGCGTCAGGGTGTCTGGGAGTACGCCTTTTTCATCGATCTGCTGGGCCACGCCGAGGACGAGCATGTGCGCACGGCCCTGGCAGAGATGAGCGAGCAGGCGTCGCTGTTCCGCGTGCTCGGGTCCTATCCCCGGGCGGCACGATAACCCCATCCCGTGGAGTCCTCATGACCGAGCTGCGATCCGCTTTCGAGCAACTGGCCGTGGAAGGCGTCCGGAGCCTGCAGCCCTATGAGCCCGGCAAGCCCATGGAGGAACTGCAGCGGGAGTACGGGCTCACCGACATCATCAAGCTGGCGTCCAACGAGAACCCGCGCGGGCCCGGCGAGCGCGCCCTGGCGGCGGCCTGTGAAGCGGCGGCGACCATGCACCGGTACCCGGACGGCAACGGTTTCCGCCTCAAGCACGCCATCGCCGCCCACCACGGTGTGGCGCCGGAGGCGATCACCCTGGGCAACGGCTCCAACGATGTCCTCGCCCTGGTGGCGCAGGCGTTCCTGGGGCCCGGGCGCGAGGCGGTGTTCTCCGAGCATGCCTTCGCCGTCTATCCCATTGTCACCATGGCCGCGGGTGCCCGGGCGCGGATCGCGCCGGCGCTGGGCGACGACAGCGCCATGCCCCGGGGGCACGACCTGGAGGCCATGCATGCCCTGGTCGGCGACGACACCCGGGTGGTGTTCGTTGCCAACCCCAACAATCCCACTGGCACCTGGGTGGAGCGGGATGCGCTGAAGGTGTTCCTGCAGTCGCTGCCGGAGCACGTCATCGTGGTGGTGGACGAGGCCTACTGCGAGTATGCCGAGGACACCCGCATGCCGGATGCCACGCAGTGGCTGAGCGCGTTCCCCAACCTGGTGGTGACCAGGACCTTCTCCAAGATTCACGGCCTGTCGGGGCTGCGCGCCGGCTACAGCCTGTGCCACCCGGCAGTGGCCGACCTGTTCAACCGCGTGCGCCAGCCGTTCAATATGAACAGTTGCGCCCAGGCGGCCGCAGAGGCGGCACTTGCCGACACCGACTACGTGCGGGAGTCGGTGGCGCTGAACAACAGCCAGCGGCAGTGGCTCCGGAGTGAGCTGGAGGGGTTGGGGCTGGAGGTGCTGCCCTCTGCCGCCAATTTCCTGTGCGTGCGCGTGGGCGACGCCGCGGCCGTGAACGAAGGCCTGCTGCGCGCCGGCGTGATCGTGCGCCCCGTGGCCGGGTACGGTCTGCCGGAGTGGATCCGCGTGACCATCGGCCTGCCCGAGGAAAACCAGCGCTTCGTGCAGGCCCTGCGCAACACCCTGGGACAGGACTGATGGCTGCCGGAGCCCTGCAGTCCGTGGCGCTGATCGGGGTCGGGCTGATCGGTGGCTCCTGGGTGCTGGCACTGCGGGAGGCCGGGTTGATCGGCGGTACGGTCACCGGCTGTGGACGCTCGCCGGAGAATCTTGAAGTGGCGAGGCAGTGCGGCATCATCGACCATGCCACCACGGATCCGCAGCGCGCGGTGCGTGGCGCCGAACTGGTGGTGCTGGCGGTGCCCCTCGGGGCTGTGCGCGGGGCCCTGGAAGCCATCCGCGACGACCTTGCCGACGATGCCATTGTCACCGACGTGGGTAGCGCCAAGCGGTGCGTGGTCGATGATGCCCGGCTGGTGCTCGGTGATGCGGCCGTCAGGTTCGTTCCCGGGCACCCCATCGCCGGCAACGAGAAGAGCGGCGCCGCGGCGGCATTCCCGGAACTGTTCCGCAACCGCCGGGTGATTCTCACGCCGGATGCCGACACCGACAAGGCGGCCGCGGCCCGCGTCACCGCTCTGTGGGAATCGGTTGGCGCCAGTGTGGCCACCATGACCGCCGCGCACCACGACGAAGTCCTGGCGGCCACCTCACACCTCCCGCACATGCTGGCCTATTCCCTAGTGGACACCCTGTCGCGGTGGTCGGACCGTGACGAGATTTTTGCGTACGCCGCCGGTGGCTTCCGCGACTTCACCCGCATTGCCCCCAGCGACCCGGAGATGTGGCGTGACATCTGTCTGGCCAACCGCGAGGCGCTGATGGAGGCCATGGAGCGCTACATGGCCGATCTGCAGGAACTCCGGGAGGCAGTGCGTACCGGCGACGCTGAGAGACTGGAGGCCGTGTTCAGCCACGCAAAGGCCACCCGCGACCGTTTTGTCGCCATGCTGGAGTCCTGAGGAAGATCATCGTGAATCATTCATCGTCCCCCGTTGATTTTCAGGTCCACCCCGGTGGCGCCCTGCATGGGCGCTTCCGTGTGCCG
>SKYZ01000435.1 GCA_007127625.1 Aquisalimonas sp.
CTCCAGGGGAATATCGCCGTCGTCGCGTTCGGATTCGAGATCCAGTACCTCGAACAGGCTCTCGCCCGCCGCAATGGCGCGCTGGATTTCCGAGTTGACCTGAACGAGTTGCTTGAGCGGCGTAAGCAGCAGTGTCATTGCGGTGATGAATGACAGCAGTCCGCCCGGCGTAATGGTTTCCATCACCGCTTGACTGGTGGTCAGGTAGAGAACGATCGCCAGCGCGATCACGGCGACCAGCTGCACCATTGGCTGGCTCACGGCCTTGACGCCGGTGTAGCGCAATTGCTGTCGCTTGTGGCGGTCGTTGATCCGGTGAAACCGGTCAGCCTCGTAGCCTTCGGCGCCGAAGACCTTGACCTCGGCGTGACCGCGCAGCGTGTCTTCGGCCACCTGTCCAATGCCGCCCACGGCCGTCTGCATGCGTGTCGCGATCTTGCGGAAGCGCCGGTTGGCCCACAGGATGATACCGCCAACCAAGGGCGTCAGGACGAAGAACACCATCGCCAGCCACCCGCCCAGCCAGACCATGTAACCCACCAGGAAGATGATCGTGAACGTATCCCGGATGAGAGTGACAATGGCCTTGGAGACCGCGTTGGCAACCTGTTCGACGTTGTAAGTGAGCTTGGCCTTGAGGAAGCCGAGAGAACCCTTGTCGAAAAACGAGCTGGGCAGTCCGAGGTACTTGCGGAACACGTCGAACCGCAGGTCGGCGACCACATTGCGACCCACCCAGGCCACGGTGTAGTCCGACGCGAACATGCTTGCTCCGTGGAACAGGAAGATGCCGACGATCGCGGCGGGCACCCAGACCCGGGCCTGTGGATCCTGCTCAATGAAGGTGCCGTCGACCAGCGGCTGAACGATCCAGGCAAAGGCCGCATTTCCCGCCGCCGCCAGGATCATCGCGATGACGGCGACGATGGCCAGTCGCCAGTAGGGTTTTACATAGGCCAGAATGCGCCGGTAAACACTGAGGGAATCCGAGGACAGGAGGGGGCGGCCGGAGGCGCCCCTGATTTCGCGTTTAGCCAGTTCTTCTGTAGACATCCCGCCTCGGTGTTCCCGGGAAGACGCAAAGTGAGGGCGTATGATACGCGCCCGGTCCGGTGGATGCCACGAAGCCAGCACTCTGACCGGACGGTTCCGGGCGCGGTACTGGGGGCTGCGTCGAAGAGCGCCCCATCATCTGTTACCAGGGTGTTTGGCGACGCGTTCCAGTATGTCGGCAGCGATACTTGCCGCGGAATCGCCGTACTTGGCCACCCGAGCGCGCCGGGACAGCCTGGCTCGGGCCTGCGCGTCGTTCCACAGCCTGGTGGCTGTCGCCGCGATGCCGGCGACCGAATGATCCACGGGCTCCTGGAGGAGGTCCTGGCGGGCAAGTTCAGCGATGCGTCTGGGCTGGTCGCGGCCTCCGGCCGGGACAGAGATGCACGGTTTACCCAGGGCGAGGCCCTGACCGAGGATGCTGCCCCCGCCAACGACGCAGAGGCGCGCCCGGGAGATGGCCGCTCTGAGACCGCCTGGTGAAAGGCTCCGGATACTGGTGAGTTTACCGTTGGCTGGCAACTCCGCCTGGCTCAGTGGCCCCGGGACGAACAGCACGGGAAGTTCGTTGTCCCGCGCCAGCGTCAAGGCAACCTCGGAGAAGAACTGATCGGCGCGCTGACCGTTGACGACGCCGCCACCGCCACCGGGTGCTACCAGCACATATCCGTTGTCCTCGAGCGTTGTCGGTAGTTCCGCCTCTTGCGGCGGGGGCAGAACGGTGCCGCCGAACGATATCCTTCCCTTCCAGCCGAGTGTCAGCAGCCTCTCAATCCCCCGGGTGCGCTGATGCGCCCGGGGGGCACCGACAACCCAGACACTATCCACGTGGCGGAGCTTGAGAGGTTGCAGAAGGCGCCGCCGCTTGGAGGTCCGTGACACCACTGCGACTACCACTGCGCCCGTGCTTCTGGCCGCAGCGAGCTGTCGGGTCCGCATGCTGCTGTCGAAAACGACCGCGGCGGGCTCCAGGTCGCGCAAGTGATCGATGACCTGATCGGAGTGGTGGGTCGGGGTGCCAGGGGTTGTGTGGTAGATGAACCGTTCATCCCGATGGACGCTGGCTTCGGCGTTGAGAATGAAGTGGATGGGCTGCCCGGGTGAAAGGGCCAGCAAGGCTTCAGCGACGGCCGCGCACCGATAGTATTCTCCGGCCCCCGACGGCCCCGAGACGGGGATGAAAACGACTGGGCGGCCAGGGGCGGTATCGGGTTCGGCAGGAAGGCTCTGCTTGCTGCGCGTCATGGCTGTTTCCATTGCTCGTCCGGTCCAGGTGGTGCCGCCGGCACCCGCAGGATTGCTATCATGCGGCGCTATGATGACGCGGTCCCGGGGAAATCGTGGCCGGAGGAAGGAGTGGCGCGTTGACGATCAAGATCATTTACCTGCTCGGTCTGGGGCATAGTGGTACAACTCTACTAGGGCGTTTGCTCGGTGCCCATTCGCAAGTGGTGGCAACGGGCGGGACGAAGAATATCCCGCTTTTCGTCCACGGCAGGAAGAGTTGCAGTTGCGGCGCGACGAATCCCGATGAGTGCCCGTTCTGGTCCCGTGTGGAGCAAGCGCTGCAGCGTCGGGGTCGATCCCTGGCAAAGCTAAAGTCCGGCTACGACAGCCAGAGGCGCCTGGACCACCAGGCGCTGACGGACTATTACGCCTCGGTACTGGAAGCGTCCGTTGCGCAGGTAATCGTGGATACGTCACGTCGTAGAACTTACTTCTCGGAGCTGGAGAAAAACCCGGAGCTCGAGCTGATTCCGGTGCACCTGTTCAAGGATCCGCGTGGTCAGCACTCTTCGTCGAAGCGCAAGGGCCGCTCCCTGGCGCATACCATCTGGACGTATGCCATGCGAGGACGCAGGGTCCGCGGGATGCGCCCCCGCGGCCGTCCAGTGCTCCACCTCTCCTACGAGGCCTTGTGCAGCGATCCGCAAGGTCAGCTCTCCCGGGTGATGCGGGCGGCCGGGCTCGACTTCCAGGAACGGCAGCTGACTGAGTTCGGCACCAACGAGAGCCACATTCTCGGGGGCAACAG
>SKYZ01000133.1 GCA_007127625.1 Aquisalimonas sp.
ATATGGCGGAGCGGACGGGACTCGAACCCGCGACCTCCGGCGTGACAGGCCGGCATTCTAACCAACTGAACTACCGCTCCGGATTTTACTGCACCACTTGGTGGGTGGTGAGGGGATCGAACCCCCGACATTCGCCTTGTAAGGGCGACGCTCTACCAGCTGAGCTAACCACCCCGAAAACGAAGGCGCTAGTTTACAGCATCCTTCAGGGCTTTGCCAGCCTTGAAGCTCGGCACCTTGGTGGCCGGAATGTTGATGGTGGCACCGGTCCGCGGGTTACGACCAGAGCGCGCAGCACGCTCGCGCACGGAGAAGGTCCCGAAGCCAACCAGGCTCACGGAATCGTTTTCCTTGAGGGCATTGGTCACGGCATCAACCATGGCATCGACGGCACGCGCGGCGGAGGCCTTGGATAGATCAGCGTTCTGGGCGACCGCTTCGATGAGTTCCGACTTATTCATCCTGTATTCCCCTTGGTGTTGTTCTGCGTGGACAACTTCGCTTCCATTTTTCGGACACGGACAACTGTACAAGCTCAGCCTGCCCGCGGGAAGGCTCGGTCTGCTTCTCGACAGGCCTCATGCGGCCTTCACGGGCTGACACTTTATCGCATCTGTGCAGGTCAGTGTCCAGACCCCCCCGAGACACCGCCAGCCCAAGGAAAAGCTGGCACCATACGCGTACGCACGGTCACCAGCTTGAAGCTTTATAGCAACGGGCGGTTCAGGGTGTCAATGCGCCCTGACATCGCCCTCCTTCTTCTTGCTCCGCGACCGCTTCTTGGTGGACTCCTCCACTTCCTCACCACCGACCTCATCTTCAGGCAGTGGCTGCGGTGTCCGGATCAGAGCAAGCTCCAGGACCTCGTCGATCCAGCGCACCGGGCGCACGTCCAGTTTTCCGATCACGCCCTTGGGAATCTCCTGTAGATCCTTGCGGTTCTCCTCCGGGATCACCACGGTACTGATGCCACCCCTGTGCGCGGCCAGCAGCTTCTCCTTGAGGCCGCCGATGGGGAGTACCTCACCCCGCAGGGTAATCTCGCCGGTCATGGCCACTGAGGACTTCACGGGAATACCCGTGAGCGCCGACACCAGGGCGGTGCACATGCCGATCCCGGCACTGGGGCCATCCTTGGGGATCGCACCTTCCGGTACGTGGATGTGGACGTCGTGGTGCTGGTGGAAGTCCGGCTGGATGCCCAGCATCCGCGCCCGACTGCGCACCACGGTCATGGCCGCCTGGATGGACTCCTTCATGACCTCGCCGAGTTGACCGGTGGGTGTCATTTTGCCCTTGCCCGGAACAATCGCGGACTCGATATTCAGCAACTCGCCGCCCACCTCCGTCCAGGCCAGGCCGGTGACATGCCCCACCTGATCCTTCTCCTCCGCCACGCCGTAGCGATAGCGGCGCACGCCCAGGTACTTGTCCAGATTCTGGGTACTGACCACCAGCTTGTTGTTGCGGGGCTTCTGCACCAGCTCCTTGACTACCTTGCGGCAGATCTTGGCCACCTCGCGCTCGAGATTGCGCACGCCCGCCTCGCGGGTGTAGTGACGCACGATGTCCCGGAGCGCGTTCTCGCTGATCTCAAGCTCACCGTCCTTGAGCCCGTTGGCCTTCATCTGCTTGGGCAACAGGTACCGCTGCACGATGTTCACCTTCTCGTGCTCGGTGTAACCCGCCAGGCGAATCACTTCCATGCGGTCCAGCAGCGGGGCCGGAATGTTCATGGTGTTGGCCGTGCAGATGAACAGCACCTCCGACAGATCGACATCCACTTCCAGGTAGTGATCCTGGAACGTGCTGTTCTGCTCCGGATCCAGCACTTCCAGCAGCGCCGAAGCCGGATCGCCGCGGAAGTCCATGGCCATCTTGTCCACCTCGTCCAGCAGGAACAGCGGATTGCGCGTCCCGGCCTTGGAGAGGTTCTGCACGATCTTCCCCGGCAGGGAACCGATATACGTCCGCCGGTGGCCGCGGATCTCCGCCTCGTCGCGGACGCCACCCAGTGACATGCGCACGAACTTGCGGTTGGTGGCCCGCGCAATGGACTGCCCCAGGGAGGTCTTGCCGACACCCGGAGGCCCCACCAGGCACAGGATCGGCCCCTTGAGCTTCTTCACCCGCTTCTGTACGGCAAGGTACTCAAGGATCCGCTCCTTGACCTTCTCCAGGCCGTAGTGGTCGGCATCCAGGACACCCTGCGCCTTGTCCAGGTCGTGCTTGACGCGGGTACGCTTCTTCCATGGCACCGAGACCAGCCACTCAACGTAGTTCCTCACCACGGTGGCTTCGGCAGACATGGGCTGCATCATGCGCAGCTTGTTGAGCTCGGCCTTGGCCTTGCTCATGACCTCCTTCGGCATCCCCGAGTCGTCGATCTTCTGCTCGAGCTCGTCGGTGTCATTCGGTGCGTCTTCGAGCTCGCCGAGCTCCTTCTGGATGGCCTTGGCCTGTTCGTTGAGGTAGTACTCGCGCTGGCTCTTCTCCATCTGCTGTTTGACGCGGCCGCGGATCCGCTTCTCGATCTGCAGCACGTCGATCTCGCCTTCGATCAGCCCCAGCAGGTGCTCCAGGCGCTCGCGCACGTCCTCGATCTCGAGGATCTGCTGCTTGCCCTCAACCTTCAGGGCCATATGGGCTGCCACGGTATCGGCCAGCCTGCCGGGGTCCTCGATGCCCTGCAGCGAGGAAAGAATCTCCGGCGGCACCTTCTTGTTCAGCTTCACGTACTGGTCGAACTGGCTCACCACCGAACGGGCCAGCACGTCCACTTCCCGGTCGTCGGAGTAGTCCTTCTGATCCGGCACAACCGCCTGGGCAGTAAAGTACTCCCCTTCGCCGTGGACGCTGACCACGCGGGCGCGGTGCAGCCCTTCCACCAGCACCTTCACGGTACCGTCGGGAAGCTTGAGCATCTGCAGGATGGTGGCCACGGTGCCCTGATCGTACAGATCGGAGGCGGCGGGCTCGTCCACCTCGGCGCTCTTCTGAGCCACCAGGAAGATGCGCTTGTCCTCTTCCATGGCCGCTTCCAGCGCCTTGATGGACTTGTCCCGGCCCACGAACAGGGGGATCACCATGTGGGGATAGACCACCACGTCGCGCAACGGCAACACCGGCGCGGCATTCAGGGATTCCTTGACGACTTCGGAGTTCTCGTCACTGCGGGTCATGTAAGGTCAACCTCGCTTGCACTGTATGAAACGGTCGGCAACGTCGGCCGCCCGTCTTGAATTGACTTGGTATCAATATGCGGTCGATACGGCGGGGATTCAATGCACGTCGTCACAACCCCGCCATTTCGTGGCGGCGGCGGCAAAGCGGCCCAGCGCATGGGGCCGGAGGGAGCAGCAAGCCGGCGACGGGCTCCTGCCCGCCGCCGGCCGACGATCAGTCGGATGCAGCGCGGGACTGCTCCGGCGCCTCGTAGATGAGATAGGGCTTGGTCTCGCCACGGATGACCGCGTCGTCCACCACCACCTTGCTGACCCCCTCCAGCGAGGGAATGTCGTACATGGTGTCCAGAAGCACGTTCTCGATGATGGTACGCAGGCCGCGTGCGCCGGTGCCGCGATCCATGGCCTTCCGGGCCACGGCCCGCAGCGCCTCCTCACGGAACTCCAGCTCCACGCCTTCCATCTCGAACAGCTTCTGGTACTGCTTGGTGACGGCGTTCTTGGGCGCGCTGAGGATCTCGATCAGGGCGTCCTCGTCGAGTTCGTCCAGCGTCGCAATCACTGGCAGACGCCCGACGAACTCGGGGATGAGGCCGTACTTGATCAGGTCCTGAGGCTCCACGTCGTGGAGGGTCTCGCCCATGCTCTTGCGCTCGCTCTCGGCCTTGATCTCCGCGGAGAAGCCGATGCCGCCGCTCTCGGAACGATCCCGGATGAGCTTGTCCAGGCCGGCAAAGGCACCGCCGACAATGAACAGGATGCCCCCGGTGTGCACCTGCAGAAACTCCTGCTGCGGGTGCTTGCGCCCACCCTGGGGCGGCACCGATGCGGTGGTGCCCTCGATGAGCTTCAAAAGCGCCTGCTGCACCCCTTCGCCCGAGACGTCCCGGGTGATGGAGGGGTTATCCGCCTTGCGGGAAATCTTGTCGATCTCGTCAATATAGACGATGCCGGTCTGGGCCTTCTCGACGTCGTAGTCGCACTTCTGCAACAGCTTCTGGATGATGTTCTCCACGTCCTCGCCGACATAGCCCGCCTCGGTGAGGGTGGTGGCATCGGCAATGGTGAAGGGCACGTCCAGCAACCGCGCCAGCGTCTCCGCCAGCAGAGTCTTGCCCGAGCCGGTGGGACCGATCATCAGGATGTTGCTCTTGGTCAGCTCCACTTCGTCCTTCTTGCCCTGGACTGCCTCCAGTCGCTTGTAGTGGTTGTACACCGCAACCGACAGGACTCGCTTGGCCAGATCCTGGCCAATGACATACTCATCCAGCACTTCGGCAATCTCGTGAGGCTTGGGCAGCTTGGAGTCCCCGGAGGCACTCTTCTCCTGCATCTCCTCACGAATAATGTCGTTGCAGAGCTCGACACATTCGTCACAGACGAATACGGAGGGACCGGCGATCAGCTTGCGCACCTCGTGCTGACTCTTCCCGCAGAAAGAGCAGTACAGGAGCTTGCCGCCGTCATCGCCACGCGTCTTGTCTCTGTCGCTCATGACCGATCCTCGGTTGATTCCAGGACTTGCATGGCCGGCCCGGTCGGGCCTGCGCCATCACTTCAAACCATGCCTGCTTTTCCGGAGGCACGCAAGAGAGGAAACCGCGAACGGCGCCGCATTCCGGCCCATCCGCGGGAACAAGGCAGGTGGTTCGACAAGGGGTCGGTCCCCCGGAAACCGAGCCGGGATCAGGGGGACCCGCGGACGGATCACTTGCCGGCGGGGACGGCAGTTCGGTCCCGGAGGACCTGGTCCACAAGCCCGTACTCCTGTGCCTTCTCCGGCGACATGAAGTTGTCCCGCTCGGTATCTTCCTGCACACGCTCCAGGGGCTGGCCGGTGTGGTGCGCGAGGATACTGTTCAGGCGATCGCGGATGCTCAGGATTTCCCGGGCGTGGATGTCGATATCCGTGGCCTGCCCCTGATAGCCGCCCAGCGGCTGATGGATCATCATACGCGAATTCGGCAGGGTGAAGCGCTTGCCCTCCGCCCCGCCGGCCAGCAGGAGCGCCCCCATGCTCGCCGCCTGCCCCACGCACATGGTGGAGACATCCGGCTTGATGAACTGCATGGTGTCATAGATGGACAGCCCCGCCGTGACGGAGCCCCCCGGGGAATTGATATAGAGGTGGATATCCTTGTCCGGGTTCTCGGACTCCAGGAACAGGAGTTGGGCAACGATCAGATTCGCCATGTGGTCTTCCACCGGACCAATGAGAAAGACCACCCGCTCTTTCAGCAGTCGCGAGAAGATGTCATAGGCGCGCTCGCCGCGGGAGGTCTGCTCGACCACCATGGGCACCAGGTTGGCCTGGATCTCGGACGGGTTCATCGGGGTGTCGTCTGCGGCCATGATCAGCCCTCTTTCTTGGCGTCGTCGGTGGATTCGTCGCCGCTGGCTTCCTGGGCGTCGGTCTCGTCACCTCCCTCTTCAGCCTGCGCCTGCTGAGGGTTCAGCAGGGTTTCCAGGTCCGTGGGCTTGTCGGTGACCTTGGCCTGCTCCACGATCCAGTCGATGACCTGATCCTCAAGCACATTGACCTCGAGGCTCTGCATCGCCTCCCGGTTCTGGGCATACTGCTGGATCAGCTCCTGCGGGTTGTGATGCCCCGCTGCCATCTCCTGCAGCTGCGCGCGCACCCGTTCCTGATCCACCTGGATGCCGTTGTCGGCAATGAGCTTGTTCATCACCAGGCCCAGGGTCACCCGTCGGCGCGCCTGCTCCTCGAAGAGCTCGGCGGGCAGATCCATGCCCTCGGCCTGATCGCCCATCTGCTGCTGCAGGCGCTGCTTCATCTGCTGCTGCAGCGCCTCGACCTCGCCGTCCACCAGCGCCTTGGGCAACTCGATGTCATTGGCCTTGGCCAGCGCCTCGGTGACCTGCTCCTTGAGCTTGGCCTTCTGGGCGCGCTCGATTTCCCGCTCCAGGTTCTGGCGAATCAGCTTGCGCAGCTCCTCGAGTCCGCCTTCCTGAACGCCCACGGCCTCCGCCAGGGCATCGTCCAGCTCCGGATATTCCGGCTCATTGACGCTCTTGACGCTGGTCTCGAACACCGCAGTCTTGCCGGCGATGGATTCGGTGGGGAAGTTCTCCGGAAACGCATACTCGATGTTCTTCGTCTCGCCGGCGCGCAGCCCCTTGAGGCCCTCCTCGAACTCCGGGGGCATCTGGTTCTGACCGATGGTCACCGGCGTGTCCTGCCCCTGGTTGCCCTCGAATTCCTCGCCGTCGACGGTGCCGCGGAAATCGATGACCACCTGGTCACCCTCTTCCGCCGGCTTGTCCGCCTCGTTGTAGGTGGCGCGCTGCTTGCGAAGATCCTCCAGCACCTTGTCGATGTCAGCCTCGGTCACCTCGGCGGTGGGGCGCTCCACCTCGATGGCGCTGACGTCGGCAACCTCGAACTCCGGCATGATCTCGAAGCTCGCTTCGAATTCCAGATCGCCGCCGGTCATGCCTTGGGTGAGATTCACGCTGGGCGCGCCGGCCGGCCGCAGCTCTTGCTGCTGCAGGGCCTCACCGTAGCTCTGCTGGACCACTTCGTTCAGCACTTCTTCCCGTACCTGGCCGCCGAAGCGCTGCTGGACCACCTTCATCGGCACCTTGCCGGGCCGGAAACCGTCCAGGCGCACCCGGCCGGCCATGTCCTTCAGGCGTTTCTGGACTTCGTCGTCCACCCGCTGCGCCGGCACCTGGACCTTGATCTTGCGCTCCAGGCCTTCGGCCGTTTCCACTGTTACCTGCATTAAAGCCACCTCAGTTCCACAAGGCTGAACGTTGTTCAAACAATGACACCGCCGCCGGGCAGCGCGCCCGCGACGGTGTCCGGCGCTCCGCCGGGCTCGTCGGCGGAGCATGTTCTGGTGCGAGTGGCAGGACTTGAACCTGCACGGGTTGCCCCAACGGCACCTAAAGCCGCCGCGTCTACCAATTCCGCCACACTCGCTGCGATTCCGCGCCTGGCCGGCTAGAGCGACCTGGCAAGGGCGGTGATTATCCAGCCCGCAGCGGGTAAAACGCAAGGCAGCCGGGAGGATACCACACCAGCACCATGCGTCGCCCCGCCTTCCGGCTCAGTCCGCGTCCATCTCGCCCCACTCAGCGGCCACCGCATCGGGATCCCAGCCGCCCCCCAGGGCGCGGTAAAGGGTCGCCGTTGCCACCAGACGGTCGCGCGCCGCCTCGGTCATGGTCAATCGCGCATCGAACAACGAGCGCCGAGCGTCGAGAACCTCCAGATACGGGACGTACCCGCCCAGATAGCGCCGCTCCGCCAGCTGCGCCACCTCGATACGTGCAGCCACTTCGCGCTCGCGCACGGTCATGCGCTCGTCGGCGGCATTCATCAAGGTCCAGGCATCGCCCACTTCCCGGAACGCCTCCTGAATGGTGGAGCGGTACTGGAGCTCCGCGATCTCCCGCGCCTCCTCCGCTTCTTCAACCTGGGCCTGGCGGCGGCCGAAATCCAGGACCGGGACCGTGGCCGTACCGATCACCTCCCACAGCGTGGAGCCGCTGGTGAACAGGTCCCCGGGTGCGGTCGCTGCGGTACCGAAGATTCCGGCAAGGTTGACGCTGGGCAGCCACTCGGCCCTGGTGGCGCCGATATCTGCGTTGGCTGCCACCAGGAAGGACTCCGCGGCCCTTACGTCCGGCCGTCGAACCAGCATCTCCGAAGGCAGGGTCCGAGGCAGCTCGGTGGCTGCGTCGGGAAGGTCGGGGAGGCCGTGGTCACCCAGGTCATCCAGACCGCTGAGAACCGCGGCGGTATCCCCGACCAGCACGGCCAGGGCGCGGCGACGCTGTTCCGCGTCGGCACGCAACCCCGGCAGGCCGGCGCGGCTGGTCTCCAGTTCCGCCTCGGCCTGGCGAACAGCCAGTTCCGTAGAGGCACCACTATCCCGCCGCGAGCGCTCCAGCTCCAGCGCCTCCACCAGGGAACCGATGGTGTTCTCGGTGGTGTCAATCTGTTCCTTGATGGCGCGGTAGTCGAAGTAGGTACTCGCCACATCGCTGACCACGGCCAGGCGCACGGCATCGCGGCTGTAGGCGGTTCCCAGAAGCTGGGCCCGGGCCGCTTCCTCCGCCCTGGACAGACGCCCCCAGAGATCCAGTTCGTAGCTGAGCACGCCCGCCACGGTGAACTGGGAGCCGACGCCGCCCCCGGTCAGGCCCGGATCCTCGCGCTCGGCTTCCACCAGGCCGTCCAGGGTCGGATACTGTTCGGCGTGGCGGAACCCCAGCACGGCTCGGGCCTGGGCCACACGCGCAGCCGCCACGCCGACCTCCAGGTTGTTCTCCAGCGCCTCCCGCACCAGGCGATCGAGAATGGGGTCCTCGTAGAGTTCCCACCAGAACTCGACATCATCGTAGGCTGGGCCCATGCGCTCGGAGACTTGTTCCGGCCACTCCGCGGGGAGATCCAGATCCGGCCGCTCGTAATCGGGACCCACCGTGCACCCGCCCAGCAAGGCCACCATCAACCCCGCGCCACACCAGTTACGCATCGATCTTCGCTTCTTGTCCGCTATGTCCGGGGGCCTCCGACACCCCACGCACACGCTCCGTGGCAGTGGTAATGACGTAATAGAACATGGGCACGAACAGCAGCGCCAGGAAGGTGGCACTGAGCATGCCGCCGATGATGCCAATGCCGATGGCCTGCTGGCTGTTCGCCCCGGCGCCGCTGGCCAGGGCCAGGGGCACCGCCCCGAGGATAAAGGACATCGCGGTCATCATGACAGGGCGGAAGCGCAACCGGGCCGCTTCCATGGCTGCCTCGAAAGGCGTCATGCCGGCACGGCGCTTGTTCAGTGCAAACTCCACGATCAGGATGGCGTTCTTGGCCGCCAGGGAAATGAGCACCAGCAAGCCGATCTGGAAATAGATCCCGTTCTCCAGGCCGGCCAACGAGATCGCCACCAGCGCTCCGAACACGGCGAAGGGCACCGCCATGAGGACCGCCAGAGGCAGGCTCCAGCGCTCATACTGCGCTGCCAGGATGAGGACGACGAACACCACGCCGAGGGCGAACGCCAGCATGGAGGCGCCAGCGGTTTGCTTCTCCTGGTACTCGGCGCCCGTCCAGCCCAGGAGGTAGTCATCGGACAGGACCTCGTCGACAAGCTCTTCCATGGCCTGGATGGCATCCCCCGAACTGTACCCCTCCGCCGGCTCGCCCATGAGCCGCGCCGCCGGAAACACGTTGAACCGCTCCACCTCGTCCGGACCGTGAACGCGTTCCACGGAGACCAGCGTCGACAGAGGCACCAGGTCGCCGTTGCCGGAACGCACGTACACATTATCCAGATCCTGGGGGCGCTGGCGGAACTCGGATTCCGACTGCATGTGTACCCGCATGACGCGGCCGAACAGGTTGAAGTCGTTGAGGTAGACCGCGCCGAAGGTGCTTTGCATGGCATCGAACACCTCGCTGAGGGACACCCCGGCGGCGAACGCCTGTTCACGATCCACGTCCGCCTGGTATCGAGGAACGGCATCCGTCAGCGCTGTGCGGACATCCGCCAGCTCGGGCCGTGTTTCGGCTGCCTCGACCACCTGGTTCGCCCGGGCCAGCAGGGTTTCGGTATCGTCGCCCACCCGCGTCTGCAGATAGGCCTCGAAACCACCGGTGGTGGAAATGCCCGTAATCGGCGGCGGATTGAAGGCTCGCACAGTGGCCTCGGGGATGTCCTCGCCGTCCGCCAGCAGGCGCTTGATCACGGCATCACTACTGTTCGAGGCATCACGCCGCTCCGACCAGTCATCCAGGGTGACGTAGGCATGGCCGGTATAGGTATTCATGCCACCGGACAGGAGATCCATGCCGGAGAATCCGACCACGTCCGATACCTCGTCGTACTCGGCAGCCACGCCACTGAGGCGCTCCATCACATCACGGGTGCGCTGCAGTGATGCCGCCGGCGGCAGTTCCGCCGCCGCGAACACGTATCCCTGATCCTCCGCGGGGACCAGCCCGCCTGGCACCACGCGGAACAGACCGGCGATGGCACCGAGCAGCACGGCGAACAGCAGCAGCCCCACCACCCAGTGGCGCAACAGTGCACCCACCCCGGCCACGTAGACGCGGGTCAGCTGGTCGAACGCCGCGTTGAACCAGCGAAACGGAAACGCCGGCCGCGCGGGTCTGGAACTCAGCAGCCGCGCGCACATGGCCGGGCTCAGGGTCAGGGCCACGACACCGGAGATACCCACGGACACCGCGATGGTGATCGCGAACTGCTGGTACATCTGGCCACTGAAACCACCGATGAAGGCCACCGGGACGAACACCGCCACGGTGACCAGCGTCATGGCAATAATGGGGGCAGCCACTTCGTCCATGGTCTGCCGCGCCGCCTCCCGCGGCGAAACCTGCTTCTCGCGGATGATGCGCTCGGTGTTCTCCAGCACAATGATGGCGTTGTCCACCACGATGCCGATAGCCAGTACCAGCCCGAACAGCGTGAGCATGTTCACCGAGAACCCGAATACGTACATGCCGGCCAGGGTGCCAATCAGCGATACCGGGACGGCGACGATGGGCACGGCCGTGGCGCGCAGGGTCTGCAGGAACAGGTAGACCACGGCGACGACCAGCACGATGGCCTGCACCAGAGTCAGCAGCACTCGCTGGATGGAGGCGTCGATGAACGTGGTGGTGTCGAAGGGGATGGCGTACGCGAGGCTGTCCGGGAAGCGCGGCTCCAGCTCGTCAAGGATTTCCCTGACGCCGTGGGCCGTCTCCAGGGCATTGGCCCCCGGCTCCAGGTAGATGCCCACCGGCACCGTCTCCCGGCCGTTGTGCTCGGCACTGAAGTCGTACTGATGCGCTCCTAGTTCCACCCGCGCGACGTCGCCGAGACGTAGAGCCGACCCATCCGGCCTGCTGCGCAGAATGATCTCTTCGAACTCCTGCGCCTCGGACATGCGTTCGGGCGTCGTCACGGTATAGGTGAAATCGATGCGATCCTCGGAGGGCTCGGCACCGAAGCGCCCTGCGGCATACTGCTCGTTCTGCTCCTGGACGGCGCTGCGCACGTCGCCGGCGGTGACATCGAATTCCGCCATCCGGTCGGGATGCAGCCAGATCCGCATGGAATAGATCTGGGCGCCGAAGAAGGTCTGATCGCCGACCCCGGGGGCCCGCCGGATCTCCGCATAGACGTTGCGCCAGACGTAGTCACTGATGAACCGTGGGTCGAGGCTGCCGTCGGAAGAGGAAAACGTGATCATCTGCAGCATCGACGGAGCGCGCTTCTCGACGCTGATGCCGCTGTCCACCACCACTTCGGGCAGACGCCCCATGGCCCCCTCGACCTCGTTGCTGACGTTGATCGCCGCCTGGTCCGGGTCCGTACCCACCTCGAAAGTGATGACGAGTTCCATATCGCCGTTGTCCGACG
>SKYZ01000194.1 GCA_007127625.1 Aquisalimonas sp.
ATCGCCCCGGCCAGGGCGACCCGCACCTGCGCCCGGAGGTCCTCCGGCATCACGGCTCCTGGCGCCAGGCATCGCGCCTGCTCCGTCGCCGTGGCAACGTCCCCGGCGGCGATGGCACGATCCAGGCGGTCCAGAGTGCGGTCGATACGCCCCTCGCCCAGTGCCCAGACCAGCAGCACCAGGCCCAGACCGAGTTCGATGATCCCCAGCATCCAGCCTGCCAGCAGCCACTGCACCAGTGCCACCAGCAGTACCGGTGGCAGGAGCACCACCAGCACGCCCAGCGGGCCGCCCCACAGCCCGGCGCCGGTCATGGTCCGCTGCACGCGTTCCAGGGCGCGGAGCTGGCGCTGCTCGTCTCGCCAGGGCAGGTGGCCGTCCAGGCGGCCGTGCAGCCACAGGGCAACGATGATGGCGATCAGGTGCATTCATCACTCCTCGCCGGCCAGCCGCTGACGCAAGAACGACCAGTCGAATGCCGGCCCGGGATCGGTCTTGCGCGCCGGGGCAATATCACTGTGCCCGACGATGTCCTCCGGGCCAATGGCAGGGTAGGCATACATGATCGCGCGGCACAGCGGCGCCAGCACCGCGTACTGGGCAGCGGCATAGGGTGTGGTGTCGGTGCCCTCGAGTTCGATGCCGATGGCGAAATCGTTGCACGCCTCGCGCCCGCGCCAGCAGGAGCGGCCCGCGTGCCAGGCACGGCGATGGAGCGGCACATACTGGATCAGCTCTCCGTCCCGGCGCAGGAACAGGTGCGCACTCACGCGCAGATCGGCGATGCCGGCGTAGTACGGGTGCGCCTGCGGGTCCAGGGTGTTGGTGAACAGGGCATGGACGCCGCCCCCGCCGAACTCCCCGGGAGGCAGGCTGATGCCGTGGAGCACCAGCAGTTCCGGCTGCATGCCGGGCGGTCGGGCATCCTGGTTGGGGGAGCAGGCCTGCCGTGCAGGCACCACCACCCCGCTCTCGGGCTCGATCCGTAGCTGCGATCCCAATACCGGCCTCCTCGGCGACTGCAGCGGGAATGGTACCATCGACCCAGCACAGTAAAGATGACGCCGGCAGCAGCGAGACCGTGCCATGAGCAGCCACCGCAACCGCCTGGCCGAGGCCACCAGCCCGTACCTGCAACAGCACGCCGCCAACCCCGTGGAGTGGTACCCCTGGGGCGAGGAGGCCTTGCAACTGGCGCGGGACAGCGGCAGACCGATCCTGCTCTCCATCGGCTACGCCGCCTGTCACTGGTGTCACGTCATGGCCCATGAATCCTTCGAGGACCCGGACGTCGCGGCGGTGATGAACCGCCTGTTCGTGAATGTCAAAGTGGACCGGGAACAACGACCGGACCTGGACCGCATCTACCAGATCGCCCATCAACTGCTCACCGGCCGCGGCGGCGGCTGGCCGCTGACGGTGTTCCTGACCCCGGACGATCATGTGCCGTTCTTCGCCGGCACCTATTTTCCGCGGCAGGCACGCCATGGCATGCCGGCCTTCCCGGATCTCCTGGAGCGCATCGCCGCACTGTACCGCGAACGCAGCGACGACATCCGTGCGCAGAACCAGGAGGTGCTGGGCGCCTTCCAGCGGCTCAACGCGGCCCCGGGGGACGGTACCGAGGCCATTGACGCCACGCCCCTGGAGCAGGCGCAGGAGGCGCTCGCGGACCAGTTCGACAGCCGCCACGGCGGCTTCGGCGGGGCGCCCAAGTTCCCCCAACCGACGCTCATCGAACGGCTGCTGCGCGACTACGCCCGCGACCCCGATCAGCGGCGCCCCTCCCTGCACATGGCCTGCACCACCCTGCGGCGCATGGCGCTGGGCGGCATCAACGACCAGGTCGGTGGCGGCTTCGCCCGTTATTCGGTGGACGAGTACTGGATGATCCCGCACTTCGAGAAGATGCTCAGCGACAACGGCCTGCTGACCGCCCTCTACACCGACGCCTGGCAGGCCACCGGCGATCACCTGTTCCAGCGCATCGCCCGGGAGACAGCCGAATGGGCGCTCACCGAGATGCGCAGCCCCGAGGGCGGGTTCTACAGCGCCCTGGACGCCGACTCCGAGGGCGGCGAAGGCACCTTTTACCTGTGGACACCGGACCAGGTGCGCGCCCTGCTCACGGACGACGAATACGCCGCGACAGCCGCCCGTTTCGGCCTCGACAACCCCGCCAACTTCGAGGGCCGCTGGCACCTGCATGTCCAGGCCTCCCTGTCGGAACTGGCCAAGGAGCTGCACGCGCCGGCGGACACCATCGCGGAGCGGCTGGAAAGTGCCCGGCGCAAGCTCTATGCGGCCCGCTGGCAGCGCCCGTGGCCGCTACGCGACGAGAAGATACTCACCAGCTGGAATGCACTCATGATCCGCGGACTGGCGCGTGCCGGGCGCCTGCTGGAGCGTGCGGACTTCGTCCAGGCCGCGGCGCAGGCGCTGGCGTTCGTCCGCCGCGAGCTATGGACCGGCCGTGGCCTGTTGGCGTCCTGGCGTGACGGGCAGGCGGAGCTGCCCGCGTACCTGGACGACCACGCCTTCCTCCTGGACGCCTGCCTGGAACTGCTGCAGTGCCGCTGGGACGAGGACACCGTCGCGTTCGCCCACGATCTGGCGAACCGCCTGCTGGACGGCTTCGAGGACGGCGAGCACGGCGGTTTCTTCTTCACCGCCAGCGACCACGAGGCCCTGGTGACCCGCAGTCGCCCGCTGACCGACGATGCCCTGCCGGCGGGCAACGGCGTCGCCGCCCGGGCATTGCTGCAACTCGGCCATCTGCGCGGCGAACCGCGCTACCTGGACGCGGGTGAACGGGCGGTGCGCAGCGCCTGGCCTGCCATGGCCCGCCTGCCCCACGCCCACGCCACTCTTCTGACGGCCCTGGAGACGGTACTGACACCGCCCCGGGTGGTCACCATCCGGGGCAACCGGGCTACCGCCCACGAATGGCAGCAGGATCTGGAGCGCTACTACGCGCCGGACCGTCTGGTGTTCGTCCGGGAAGACCAGGCCGGCCCGGAGGCCAGTGCCCAGGTGTGCGCAGGCAGCACCTGCCTGCCGCCGGTCACGACGCTGCAGGCCCTG
>SKYZ01000361.1 GCA_007127625.1 Aquisalimonas sp.
AGGGTGAGGTCCTGAAGCGGGTCGGCCTGGGTGAGCCCCGGCAGGGTCAGCATCAGGGCGGCGAGCAGTACTGTCCCGGGAGTCATCTGCGTCGTGTTCATGGCGTATTCCTTTCATGCGCAAGCCTTTGTTCCCCCGTCGTGACGCGCGCCATGGAACGGCGAACGCGCCATGGGAACAGGGTGAGGACGACGATCTAGTCCCGCGCGAATAGTACTTCTCTTTGGACCGGGATTGCCAGTGGACCGCACCCCGGTGCGTCGGCTCCCCGGGCGCAGGGTGCTATGGATTGTGGCCTCCAGATCCCGGAAGCACTCGAGTTGCTGCTCCAGCTTCTGTTCCAGCTCCGGAATGGCCTGGCGCTGGTCTTCCATCAAACCGGGCAGCTGACTGGCAGATGCGGTGCACCATTTCTCGGACTGGCCCAACGGTTACTCGGTCCGGTGGTGTTCCGCGGATGTCGACCCGGAGGAGGGCGGCGGTTCCCCGGCATCGATGAGTCGCTGCAGTCGCTCGCGCATGATGGCCTCGTGGAGTTCGCGCTGGCGCATCTCGTTGCGCAGTGATTTCAGCAGCGCCGCGGCCATGAAAATCATCAGCACCATGAACGGGAACGCGGCGACGATGGAGATGGTCTGCAGCGCAGCGAGTCCACCGCTCAGCAGCAGCACGCCGGCCACCAGCACCTGGACCACACCCCAGGCGAGACGGATCAGCCGCCCCGGCTCCAGCACCCCGCGGCTGGTGAACATGCCCAGCACGAAGGTCGCGGAGTTCGCGGAGGTGATCACGAACAGCACGATCAGCAGCAGCACCATGCCGCCCAGGATGTCCGCGCCGGGGAGCAGTTCCAGCATGGTGAACAGGCCGGCGCTGACCTCCGCGGCGACGGCCTCGCCCAGGCGCGCGCCCTCGAACAGTTCGAAGTACAGGGCGGAGCCGCCGAAGGTGGAGAACCAGAGAATGCTCAGCAGCACCGGTGTGCCGATGACCCCCAGCACGAACTCGCGGATGGTCCGGCCTCGGGAGATGCGGGCAATGAAACTGCCCACGAACGGGGCCCAGGAGAGACCCCAGGCCCAGTAGAAGATGGTCCAGCGCTCGACCCAGTCCTCGCCCGTGTACGGTGTCATTACCAGGCTCATGCCGATGACGTTGGCAGCATAGTCGCCGATGGCGTTGGTCATGGCCGCGGTGATGAAA
The DNA here is from genome assembly GCA_007127625.1 of Aquisalimonas sp. Lineage (GTDB taxonomy): Bacteria > Pseudomonadota > Gammaproteobacteria > Nitrococcales > Aquisalimonadaceae > Aquisalimonas. Next base: position 1,204 of record SKYZ01000361.1, read on the forward strand.
TCCGTCGGACCGACGAAGAACACGAAGGCCAGCACCAGCCCGGCCAGCACCATGTTGACGTCGCTGACGTAACGCAGGCCACTCTCCAGTGGGGCCATGGCGCACAGCAGGAAAACGATGGCGATTCCGGCCAGAATTGCCAGCTGCTGCTGGGTTCCGAATTCCACCCCGAACACGCTGCCCAGACCGCTGTTGATCTGGATGATGCCGAGACCCAGGGTTGTGGCGACCCCGAACACCGTGGAGACCACGGCGAGGATGTTGATGGTGTGCCCCAGGGGGCCGTCGACGCGGCGACCAAGGGTGGAGCGAAAGGTTTCGCTGATGAGCCCCGGGCGTTGCAACCGAAAACGCACGTAGGCAATCGCCAGTCCGACGATGGCGAAGTTCGCCCACTGATGGAACCCCCAGTGAAACAGCGAATACTGCATTGCCAGGCCTGCGGCATGCGGGCTCTGGGCCTCGGCCCGCCCCAGAGGTGGCTCCATGAAGTGACTCATGGGCTCGGCCACGCCCCAGAAGACCAGCCCGACCCCCATGCCGGCGGAGAAAATCATGCCCAGCCACGTGGGGTAGGAGAACTCCGGGATCTCGCCGTCGGCGCCCAGGCGGATGTGCCCGTAGTCACTGAGCGCCACCCCGATGCAGAACACCAGGAACCCGGTGGCTGCGAACAGGTATAACCAACCGAAGTGGGAGGTGGTGAACTCCAGGGCCTGGCTCGAGGCCGCCGCCAGGGTGTCGGGCTGGAGGACTCCCAGGCCCACGAAACCGGTCAGCAGCAGGAGCGAGACGATGAAGACGATGCCGGGGCGCTGGGGCATGATGCGAAGGTCCCTTTGACTGTCCGTGTGCAATCGTTCCTGGAAAGTTAGTATGAGTCCATGATGGGTGCCCGTGACGTTTCGGGCGCATTGCAGGGGGAGACAGAATGACAAAAAAGATCGACACCGCGAAGCTTGACCGCCTCTCCGCCGAGGCCCGTCGGGCGGCCGAGGAGCGTGGTCGCGGCTACCGGGAGCAGGCCCTGAAGCTGTTTCCCTGGGTCTGCGGGCGTTGCGCACGCGAGTTCGACCGCAGCAACGTCCGTGAGCTCACCGTGCATCACAAGGATCATGATCACGACAACAATCCCTCTGATGGCAGTAACTGGGAGCTGCTTTGTCTGTACTGCCATGACAACGAGCACCAGCGGCTGCTGGAGGCGGGCAATGCCGGCGATGCAGACCAGGGCGGGAGCAAGGAGAAGTCCGGCGCGACGCATTCGCCGTTCGCCGATCTGAAATCCCTGCTTGGCAAGGACTAGTGGTATCACCATGCACACTCGGCAGAGTTCCTGGCTTTGCCGGGGAAGTTGTTTGCGTTTTCCCGGAGTGACACCTGCGTGACTGACCAGCGAATGCCGATCTATCGGGTGCTGTCCGGCTCTGTGGCCATTCTGGTCGGGCTGGGGCTCGCCCGGTTCGGATATCCGCCGCTGGTGCCGGGCATGGTGGAGGCGGGCTGGTTTTCGGCGGCGGCCGCGGGCTATCTCGGTGCCGCCAACCTTCTGGGGTACCTGGTTGGCGCCCTGACAGCATCACGGTTCGGCGAGCGCGTCGGTGCGGCAACGGCCATCCGGTTCAGTCTGATCCTGATTGCACTGAGTTTCCTGCTGTGTGCCTGGGCGGCGCCATTCGCGTGGTTTTTCCTATGGCGGTTCCTGTCCGGCTGGGCGGGGGGCGTGCTCATGGTGGTCGGTGCCTCCACGGTGCTGACCAGCACCCCGCCGAGCCGGCGCCCCATGGCCGGCGCCGTGGTCTTCAGCGGTGTTGGCCTGGGCATCCTGTTCGCCGCCAACATCGTGCCCTGGCTCACGACTGTATCGGTGAGCTGGGC
>SKYZ01000299.1 GCA_007127625.1 Aquisalimonas sp.
CGCTCGCCGGTGGCCAGCGTGTCGGGGTTCAATTCCCAGGAGGAGCCGCCCTCCCACAGCGCCAGCAGGCGGTCGTCGAAGGGCAGGATGTTGGTGTTGGCGGTGTTGATCGCATCCGGGCTGGTCACGGACTCGGCGTCCGGGAACACCGTCCCGAACGCCGGCCGCTGGAACGCACCTGCACAGGTCTCGGCGCGGTACTTGGGCGTCTCCACGAACCGGGCGTGGTGGCTGATGCGGCCGTCACCGAAGCGGTAAGCGTGAACCATGCCGTCGCCGTCGAACCAGTGGCTGTAGCGGCGATCGCCCCGCTCGTGACACGCGGGCCCGTTGCGGTAGAAGGTACCCGCCAGGCCCTTCGGTAGCTGCCCGTCCAGCTTCAGCGCCGGCGTGTGCAACTCCTCGGCACGGGGGTTCTGAAAGCCCAGGTGCCAGTCCGGCGTCGTGGTCTCGCCGGCCAGTGCGTGGGTCACGGAACCGGGCAGCATCAGCCCCGTGCCGCCCAGTCCCGTCAGACGCATGAAATCCCTGCGGTTCATGGTGCACCTCCTTCAGGGGCGGTTGAGACGAATGGTCATGTCCACGGTTGCGCCGTCGACGGGGAATGCGGCGTCGCCGAAGTCCGGCGGCCCCATCCCGCCCGAGGCGTCCCGGCTGAACCCCCAGGGCTCCCGCGGCATGCCGAGGAGATTGGTGTTCAGCTCGCCGTTGCCGTTGATGTCCTGGAAGGCGGCGATGGCGTAGTCACCGGTGTCCAGGCCAGAAAACGTGAGTGCCACGCTGTCGCCACTGACCGGTTTGCGGATCTCCTCTACGGCTCCGTCGCGGTCGTCAAAGCTGGCCTCGGTGTCGTAGAGGGCGACCATCAGGTGCCCGGTGTCCGGCTCCAGGTTCTCGACGGTGACCCGCAGGTCCGCCGCCTGGGCACCGGCAACGCCGAGGCCGAGAATCAGGCCGGTGGTCGTGCTTGCGAGCGAGTGCGTCATGGTGTCCTCCGGGTGTCACTGGCCGTGTCGGTGATACCAGTGTCCCGGCTCGGCGGCACAACGACGCGGGTTGTGCGACGGAATGCATGGCCGTGCGACGGGTGACACACGCGCCCGATGAACGGTGGCGTGCGGCGCCCGCTCGGGTACCGTTGACGGACTGGCGTCGGGACCACTAAAGTGTTCGTACTTTGACGAACACCGAATTAACCATGAATCAGGATACAACCGACCCGGGACGACAGGATCTCCACCACGGCCACGGTGATGCTCTGGCCGACAGCGAGCTGGCGTCCCTGTGCAAAGCGCTGGGCCACCCGGCGCGGGTGCGCATTCTCCGGCACCTGGCGGCGCACGGCACCTGCTTCTTCGGTGAGCTCTCGCCCGTCGTCGCCCTTTCGCCGTCCACCGTATCCCAGCACGTCACCATGCTGAAGGAGGCCGGGCTGATCATGGGCTGGGCGGACGAGCGTCGGGTGTGCTACTGCGTCAACCCGGACCGGCTGGCCCTGCTCAAGCGACTCATCGACGCGCTGTAAAAAATTCTACAGTAAATATTCGTATTTCGACGAACAACAAAGGAGGGACCATGGACACACAGAACCGGACACCACGACAGCACCCAGTCGCCGTCCTCGGGGCGGGGCCGGTGGGCCTCGCCGCCGCCAGCCACCTGCTGGAGCAGGGGCTAGAGCCACTGGTCTTCGAGGCCGATGATGGCCCCGGCAGCACGTTTCGCGACGTCGCCCACGTGCGGCTGTTCTCACCCTGGCGCTACAACATCGACGATGCCGCCCGGCGGCTGCTCGCCGACCGTGCCTGGACACCGCCGGAGCCCGATGCGCTACCCACCGCGGGTGAACTGGTCACACAATACCTGGAGCCGCTCGCCGGCCACCCCGCCCTGGCAGAGCGCACGCGCTACACCGGAAGGGTGGTCGCCGTGACGCGCGAGGGGATGGACAAGGTCAAGAGCGCCGACCGTGCCGAAAGCGCCTTCGTGATCCGCACCCGCCACCGCCACGGCGGACCGGCGGAGCACCGGGCATCCGCGGTGGTGGACACTACCGGCACCTGGGGTCAGCCCAACCCCCTCGGCGCCAACGGCCTGCCCGTCCCCGGCGAGGACCGCTTCGGCGCGCGCATCGCCTACGGCATGCCCGACGTGCTGGGACGGGAGCGCACCACCTACAGCGACGCCCGAGTGCTGGTGGTGGGCGCGGGCCACTCCGCCGCCGGCACGCTGCTGGCGCTGGCGGAGCTGGCCGACGCCGCGCCCGCCACCGACATCCACTGGGCCGTGCGCGGCGCCGTGCCGGAGCGGCTGCTGGGCACGAACAGCACCGACGATGCCCTGCCGGCCCGAGGTGCTCTGGGCGAGCGGCTGCGGGCGCTGGTGGACGCCGGCAGGCTGACCCTGCACCCGCACTTCCCCGTGGGCGCCCTCGAGACCGACGGCCGCGCGCGCATGGCGGTACACCACGCCGCGGACACCCGCACCGCACCGATCCGGGGCGTGGATCGCATCGTCGCCGCCACCGGCACCCGACCGGATCTCAGCCTGCTCCGGGAGCTGCGGGTGCGGCTTGACCCGGCGCTGGAGAGTGTCCCGGAGCTCGCCCCATTGGTGGACCCCAACGCGCACAGCTGCGGCACCGTGCCACCCCACGGCTACCGTGAACTGGTGCAGCCGGAGCCCGGTCTGTACATCGCCGGCGCCAAGAGCTATGGCCGCGCGCCCACGTTCCTGATGATGACCGGCTACGAGCAAGCACGCTCCATCGCGGCCGTCCTGGCCGGCAACACGGCTGCCGCCGAAGCAGTCAGCCTGGCACTGCCGGAGACCGGGGTCTGCGGCGGCGCGGCAACGATCCCGTCGACGCAGCCGGACCGCCCGGGCACGACCTGCTGCTCCGGCGGCGCGTGACGGCGTGGCGTGGGCGCGGTCACGCATCAGCAGCGGCGGGGCGATCCCGTGGCGGGCGGTGCTGTCACTCGCACCCGCACAGCTGGTGAGCTGGGGCACGCTCTACTACGGGCTCACGTTCCTGGCCGAACCCATCCGCGCGGACACGGGCTGGCCGCTGACC
>SKYZ01000232.1 GCA_007127625.1 Aquisalimonas sp.
CAGGACCTGATCGAGCACCTCGTCCTCGAGTCGGGTGATTTCCACGCCGGCTTCCTGGAACTTGCCGGTGTATTCGCCCGAGGTGTAGTCGAAGTACGTCCAGGACCACATCATTGACGCTTGGGCCGCCTGCTTCATGACGAACTTGGTGAAGTCGTCCAGCTGGTCATACGCCTGTTCGTTAACCATGATGCCGGAGACAGGACCCGGCTGGTGCCAGCCCGGCTTCACGACGTAGTCCGTGACCTCCTGCAGGCCCATGCTCCAGTCCACCTCGGGGACCGAGAACTCGGCGCCGTCCAGAACGCCGCGGTCAAGGGCCGCGTAGACCTCACCACCCGGCGTAAAGACCGCGGAGGCACCCATGTCCTCCAGGATGCGGGACTGGTTGCGGCCGCACTGACGCAGGCGCAGCCCTTCGTAGTCCTCCGGGCTCTCCACCGGTACGTTGGTCCGCTGCCCCGCCTCCGGCGAGGTGACGCTGTGCGGGAACCACTTGATCCCGTACTGGCCATAGACCTCGTTGGACAGCTCGTAGCCCCCGCCCTGCCAGAACCAGGTCATGTAGTCGTTGGGAGAGAAGATCATCGGCACCGAGGTGACCAGGGAGAACGCGGTGTTGCGGCCCTCCCAGTAACTCGGCCAGTCACTGCCCATGTCCACGGAACCGGCCTGGACATCATCGAACATGTCGGTGGACGACGAGAAGGTTCCGCCATCGTACCAGTCGATGTCCACGTGTCCGTGGGCCAGGGTATTGACCAGGTCAACGTAGTAGCGGTCCGGCCGCCAGAGCGTAATGGCGCTGGGCCAGGCGGTTTCGAAGATCAGCTCGCTCGGGGCATCCGGCCGCTCGATTTCGGCGTGGGCGGTGTTATCCACCGAGGAACCGAAGTAGGTGCCGGCGGCCAGCGCACCCGCAGCGACCACCGACAGCGCCGTGGCGCCGGATTTGACCGTGCTTGGGGTATGGAACGAATGTCGCTTCGCCATGGTTTCTCCTCCATTTTTACTTGCGACTCGGCATGGTGGGCCATGCCTGGATCGTTGCTTTGCTTATGCTCCGTTCTTCACTGCGTTGCTACGTCTCCTCTGCCTTGCTCAAGCCGTCGTGTAACACCATTACCACTCTACGGAATGGAGAGGGATTCACAAAGTCGACCGACATGGACGATATTGGCCAGGCGTCCCCCTTGCGATGGAGGCGACGCCTGGCCGTTGGTGTTATTCCATGGTCGGCATGGTGAAGGCCGAACCGGAACGCACGCCCTTGGGCCAGCGGGCCGTCACCGTCTTCATCTTGGTGTAGAAGCGGATGCCGTCCGGGCCATGCATGTGCAGCGGACCGAACAGCGAGCGCTTCCAGCCGCCGAAGCTGTGGAAGGCCATGGGCACCGGGATGGGTACGTTCACGCCCACCATCCCCACCTGGATGTCAGTGGTGAACTGTCGCGCGGCGTCGCCGTCACGGGTGAAGATGGCCGTGCCATTGCCGAACTCGTGTTCGTTGATCAGCTTCACGGCGGACTCGTAGTCCGGTACGCGGACCACGCAGAGCACCGGCCCGAAGATCTCTTCCTTGTAGATCCGCATGTCCGGTTTCACGTGGTCGAACAGGGTGCCGCCCAGGAAATAGCCGTTCTTCCCCTGGAATTCCCGCTTGCGGCCGTCCACTACCGCGGTGGCGCCTTCCTGCTCGCCCAGGTCCATGTAGCTGCGGACCTTGTCCATGTGCTCCCGGGTCACCAGGGGCCCCATTTCCAGGCCCTTTTCGGCCAGACCGTCCCCGATCTTCAGGTTCTCCACCCGCGGCTTGAGCTTTTCCACCAGCTTGTCGGCGACTTCATCACCCACCGCCACCGCGACGGAAATCGCCATGCAGCGCTCGCCGGCGGAGCCGTACGCCGCGCCCAGCAGGGCTTCCACGGCCCCGTCCAGGTCGGCGTCGGGCATGATGGCCATGTGGTTCTTGGCGCCGCCCAGGGCCTGCACGCGCTTGCCGTGGGCGCAGCCGGTGGAGTAGATGTACTCGGCGATGGGCGTGGAGCCCACGAAGCTGATGGCGGACACGTCCGGATCCGTCAGCAGCGTGTCCACGGATTCCTTGTCACCGTTGACCACGTTCAGAACGCCGTCCGGCGCGCCGGCCTCCTTCATGAGCTCGGCCAGGTACATGGGCACCGACGGGTCCTTCTCCGAGGGCTTGAGCACGAAGGTGTTGCCGCACACCAGGGCCACCGGGAACATCCACATGGGGACCATGGCCGGGAAGTTGAACGGGGTAATGCCGGCGCAAACCCCCACGGGCTGCATCATGCTGTGGCTGTCCACGCTGCCGCCCACGTTGAGGGAGTGCTCGCCCTTGAGCAGGTGCGGGGCGCCACAGGCGAACTCGACGATCTCCAGGCCGCGGGTGAGTTCGCCGCGGGCGTCCTCGATCACCTTGCCGTGTTCGCGGGTGATCAGCTGGGCGATCTCCTCGAAATGCTTCTCGATGAGGGCCTTGTAGCGGAACATGACCCGCGCCCGATTGAGTGGCGTCACCGCCTGCCAGGCGGGCAGGGCGTCCTTTGCAGCCTGGATGGCTTCCCGGGTGGTGGCGGCATCGGCCAGCGCGACGCTGGCAGTGACCTCACCGCTGGCGGGGTTGTGCACCTCCAGGCTGCGACCGGTGTCGCGCTCGACCTTCTGGCCGTTGATGTAGTGATAGATGTGCGGAACGGATTCCGAAACTGTGCGAACCTGAGACATGATCTCCTCCTACTGCGTAGCAATGGAGCTTGTTAGCGGGCCTGCTCTGTCTGCTCCAGTGCTTTATCTGGTGACTAACCCCTTTAGTTGTAGCAGCTTGTCCGTAGTGCGTCGATTGACGATATCGCCTCCATGATGGACGATGTTGACTCATTTCCTGAAGGAAAGATGAAAAATGACGGGTCCGTCCGACTGGCCGCTGCCGCCGGAAGGCGTGCGCTTCATGGTGCCCCGCTTCCTGCTGCAGCGACTGGCGGAGCACCCGTTGGCCCACGGGCTGTACCCCCGGGCCATGGGCTATTACCCGGAGGCGCTGGGGCATCG
>SKYZ01000437.1 GCA_007127625.1 Aquisalimonas sp.
GGAGCGTCTGGGCGTGCAGTTCCTGATCGTCGGTGACGACTTCCGTTTCGGCCATCAACGGGCGGGTGATTTCAGCACCCTGCGCGAGGCCAGCGAGACACATGGTTTCGAGCTGGAGCGCACCCCGACCTATCAGGTGGATGGCGCCCGGGCCAGCAGCACCCGGGTGCGTGAGGCCCTGGCCAGCGGCGACCTGGCGGCGGCCGAACGCCTGCTGGGTCACCCGTATACCCTCTCCGGCCGCGTGGTTCACGGTGACCGCATCGGCCGCGAACTGGGGTTCCCCACCGCCAACATCCGCCTGCGCCGTCGCCCGACCATGGATGGCATTCTGGTGGCCGACGTGGATATAGGTGACGGTCACGGCCCACGGCCGGGCATTGCCAGCATGGGCACCCGGCCCACCGTGAACGGCCAGCGCGCGCTGCTGGAGGTGTACCTGCTGGAGTACAGCGGCAGCCTGTACGGCCGGCACCTGCGGGTCACGTTCCGCGAATGGCTGCGGGCTCAGGAACGCTACGACTCCCTGGAGGCCCTCAAGGCCCAGATCGCCCGCGACGTGGACGCCGCCCGCACCTGGTACGGCCTGGGCAAACGCTGACCCGCGCCTGTAGGAGCGGCGCAAGCCGCGACCATCGCGGTCCGTTGTGGGAGCGGCTTCAGCCGCGACAGTACCGAGCCCGCGATCCCCTGACCGCGCACCCAACACAGGTGGGGGAGACCAACAACTTGATCTGGTAAACTTGACGGTTTACACGCGCACGATGACGCAAGAGCGAGTGGACCGGTGAGCGACTACAAACACACCCTGAACCTGCCCAAGACCGACTTCCCCATGCGTGGCAACCTGGCCAAGCGCGAACCGGAAATGCTGCAGCGCTGGGAGTCCGAAGACCTCTACGGCACCATTCGCCAGGCGCGGGCAGGGCGCGAGAAGTTCGTGCTCCACGACGGCCCGCCCTACGCCAACGGCGAGATCCACATCGGTCACGCGGTCAACAAGATCATCAAGGACATCATCGTCAAGAGCCGCACCCTGGACGGCTTTGATGCCCCCTACGTGCCCGGGTGGGACTGCCACGGCTTGCCCATCGAGCTGAAGGTGGAGCACGACATCGGCAAGGCCGGCCACGACGTCAGCCTGCGGGAGTTCCGGGATGCCTGCCGCGCCTTCGCCCTGCGCCAGGTGGACGGCCAGCGCAAGGACTTCAAGCGTCTGGGGGTGCTGGGCGACTGGGAGCGGCCCTACCTGACCATGGACTACCGCACCGAGGCCAACATCCTGCGCTCCCTGGGGCGCATCATGGCCCGGGGCCACATGGATCGCGGCTTCAAGCCCGTGCACTGGTGCGCCGACTGCGGCTCCGCGCTGGCCGAGGCCGAGGTGGAGTACCACGATCACACCTCGCCGGCCATCGACGTGCGTTTCATGGTGGTCGACGAGGACGATTTCGCCGCCCGGGCCGGCATCGATCCCGCCCGGACGGCGGGGCTGCGCGTCTCCGTGCCCATCTGGACCACCACCCCCTGGACCATCCCGGCCAACCGCGCCGTCACCCTGCACCCGGAGCTGGACTACCGGCTGCTGCTGGTGGAGCGCGAGGGTGAGCGCGAGATCCTGCTGCTGGTGGATGGCCTGGACGAGGACGCCCTGGCGCGCTATCGCATGGTCGAGGTGGATGAGCTGACCCGGATCAGCGGTGCTGCCCTGGAGCACGCGCAGCTGCGCCACCCGTTCCTGGACATGGACGTGCCGGTGATCCTCGGCGAGCACGTCACCACCGAGGCCGGCACCGGCGCCGTGCATACCGCTCCCGGCCACGGTCAGGAGGACTACGTGGTGGGCCAGGCCTACGATCTGGAGGTGGCCAACCCGGTGGGCGACGACGGCCGTTTCCTGCCGGATACCCCCCATTTCGCCGGCGAGTTCGCCTTCGACGCCAACCGCTCCATTGTCGATCTGCTGCAGGAGCGGGGCGCCCTGCTGGCCCACGTGCAGTACCGCCACAGCTACCCCTGCTGCTGGCGCCACAAGACGCCCATCCTGTTCCGCGCCACGCCCCAGTGGTTCATCAACCTGGAACAGGCCGGTCTGCGGGAGAAGGCCCTGGGCGCAATCAGTGGCGTACAGTGGATGCCCGCCTGGGGCGAGCAGCGCATTGACGGCATGGTGCGCAACCGCCCGGACTGGTGCATCTCCCGGCAGCGCAACTGGGGCGTGCCCATCGCGCTGTTCGTGGACAAGCGCACCGGCGAGCCGCACCCGAACACGCCGGAACTCATGGAGGCCGTGGCCCAGCGCATGGAGGCCGACGGCATCGACGCCTGGTACGACATCGAACCCGCCGACCTGCTCGGCGACGAGGCCGGGCAGTACGAGAAGGCACGGGACATCCTGGATGTCTGGTTCGACTCCGGCGTGACCCACGCCACCGTTATGGAGAGCGACGAGCGCTTCCAGGTGCCGGCGGATCTCTACCTGGAGGGTTCCGATCAGCACCGGGGCTGGTTCCAGTCCTCGCTGCTCACGTCCGTCGCCATGCGTGATGCTGCACCGTATCGCGGCGTGCTCACCCACGGGTTCACCGTGGACGCCGACGGCCGCAAGATGTCCAAGTCCATGGGCAACGTGATCGCTCCCCAGGAAGTGATGAACAAGCTGGGCGCCGATGTGCTGCGGCTGTGGGTGTCCTCCTCGGATTACAGCGGCGAGCTGGCCGTCTCCGACGACATTCTCAAGCGCACCGCCGACGCCTACCGGCGCATCCGCAACACCGCGCGTTTCCTGCTGGGGAACCTCCACGGCTTCGATCCGGCCACCGACATGGTGCCGCCGGAGCGTATGCTGCCCTTCGACCGCTTCGCGGTGGACCGCGCCCTGCAGGCGCAGGACGAAATCGTCCGCTGCTACGACCACTACGAGTTCCACCGCATCTACCACCGCATCCACAACTTCTGCACCGTGGACCTGGGCAGCCTGTACCTGGATGTCACCAAGGACCGGCAGTACACCACGCCGGAGAACAGCCTGGCGCGGCGCTCCTGCCAGACGGCCATGTACCACATCGCCGA
>SKYZ01000477.1 GCA_007127625.1 Aquisalimonas sp.
GGAACGCCTCCTTGATGGGGCGCTCGATGTCGATGCCGTTCTCCACCAGCACAATCACCGTCTCCGGCCCCACCGCCGGGCGGATCAGCGCAGCCCGGTCGAGATCGTCCAGCACCTTCACCGACAGCAGCACGAACTCCGGCGGTGTGGCAACCTCCTCGACGCTCTCATAAACGGCATCGGGCTTGAACGACAGATCGCCCATGTCCTGGCTATTGATGCGGAAGCCCTGCTCGCGGATGACCTCTGCCTCGGAACGGCTCACCGCTTCAACGCTGGCACCGCCGCGGGCAAGAATGGCGCCGTAGAAGCTGCCGATGGCGCCGGCGCCGACGATCAGGACGCGGGGGGTGTCAGTCATTGGTTCTCCTCCAGTTGTGATTGATCGGGTCGGTCGCGGCTTGCGCCGCTCCTACAGCCGCAGGCCCCGTAGGCCCTCGTAGGGCGGACCTTCAGGTCCGCCAACCGGGCTTCGATGAGCCGCCCCGGTTTGCATGTCTGCAACGGCGGACCTGAAGGTCCGCCCTACGCGGGCGCGGCATTGTCTACGCCCCCTCTTCACCCTCCCGCGGCATGACCACGAGGATGCTGCAGCGCAGTTCATCCAGCAGGGTGGTGCCCACGGAGCCGTGCCACCACCGGGCCAGCCGGCCACGTGGCGTATGGCCGACCACCACCAGGTCCACGTCCAGTTCCCGGGCCAGGTGGCTGATCTCGATCACCGGCTCGCCTTCACGGCGGTGGCCGGTGACCTCCAGACCGGCCTCGCGCAGGCGGGTGACGCCTTCATCCAGGCTGGCCTGGATCTGCTCCATCTGTTCGTCGATCCAGTTCTGGGGATAGCCCTCCTGCATGAACCCCAACGAGGCCGGCAGCCGCAGCACCGCCAGCAGGTGCACTTCGGCACCGTGCATGCGCGCCACTTCCGCCCCCTGCTCCAGGGCCCTGCGCCCGCCTTCCGTGCCGTCGTAGGCCATCAGTATCCGCCGATATAGACTCATTGCCGCACAAACCTCCCCATGAACCACGCCGGTATCAACGCCACCAGAAATACCACGCCCAGCGCCAGGAAGCTGTCCTGGAAGCCGCGGGCATAGCCCTGGTGATACACCATTTGCCCGAGAAAGCGTAACGCTTCCGGCTCCAATCGGTCAGGGGGCACGCCCAAACGAACGGCCAGGTCCTGGAATTGCTGCAGCATCTGCTGGGTCATCGGGTTCGACGGTGTCTGGGTCTGGGCCATGACTTCGGTGTGGAACCAGGTGCGCCGGTCCAGGAACACCGACAGGGCATTCACCCCCAGTGCACCGCCGAGCTGACGCGAGAAGTTCACGGCACCGGCGCCCTGGGACACCAGACTGAAATCCAGCGTGCGCAGGGAGCCGGTGTTGATGGACGGCAACCCCAGGCCCATGCCCACCCGGCCGAGCATGATCCACAGCGCCATGACCCAGAAGCCGGTATTCACGTCCGCCCCGCCCATGGCAAAACAGGACACGGCGATCAGCACGAGACCAACGGCGATGGGCACATGGGGCGGCAACCGGTCGCTCAGGTGCCCTGCCAGGGGAAAGCTCAGGGCCATGACCAGGCCGGCGGGCATGAGCAGCAGCCCGGACTTGGTGGGCGTGAACTGCTGGATCTCCTGGACGAACAGCGGGATCAGGTACGTGGTGCCGAACAGCGCGGCGCCGAAACAGAAGCCGATGATGGAGCCGGCGGCGAAGCCGGGGATGGCGAACATGCGCACGTTGATCAGCGGCTCGGAGGAGCGTAGCTGCCAGTAGACGAACGCCACCAAGGCGGCAACCCCCGCCATGTACAGCCCCTGGATGAGCATGCTGTCCCAGCCCAGCCGCTGGCCGTTGGACGACGCCCACAGCACGCACACCAGAAAGGTACACAGCAGCAGGAAGCCGAGATAGTCGAAGCCCGGGCGCGGCCCGCTCTCTTCCCGCCCCGCAGTGAACAGCAGCGCGAACACGATGCCCAGGAGGCAGGTAGGCAGCGGCAGGAAGAACACCGCCCGCCAGGTGAACCAGTCCACCAGCACGCCACCGAGCACTGGCCCGATGGCCGGCCCGAGGATCACGCCGAGGCCGTAGATGCCCATGCCCAGCCCACGCTGATGGGGCGGGAACACCTGGAAGATGATGGTCATGGCCAGGGGCTGGATGATGCCGGCCATGGCCCCCTGCACCACTCGCGAGAGGATGACCATGTCCTCATTGAGGCTCAGCCCACCGGCCAGGGCGGAGAGGATGAAGATCACCATGGCGCCGATGTAGGCCGCGCGCATGCCGAAGGCGCTGAGCGCCCAGGCCGAGAGCAGCATGAAGGCGGTCATGGCGGCGAGGAAGCCGGTGGAAAGCCACTGGGCCTGGCTCTGGGCGATGCCGAAGGCGCCCATGATGTCCGGGATCGCCACGTTGACGATGGTGGTGGCCAGGGTCATGGACAATGTGCCCAGCATCACCGTGGCCGTGGCGAGCCACTTGTACGCCGGGCCGAATCGCTGGAACAGGCGCTCAGTCTCGGATGTCAATCCTCACCTCGACCATCATGCCGGGGCGCAGGCGGGCTTCCGGTTCGTCGAAGCTGATGCGCACGGGAATGCGCTGGGTCACCTTGGTGAAGTTGCCGCTGGGGTTGGGATTGGGTAGTAGCGCAAACTCGCTGGTGGCGGCGGTGCCGATCTGCTCCACCCTGCCGGTGAAGTCCTCGCCGGGGAAGGCATCCACGCGGATGCGTACCGACTGGCCCTCGGCCACCTCGGCGATGTCGGTCTCGCGAATGTTCGTCTTCACCCGGACATCCCCCGGCCGGTGCACCAGCAGCAGGTTCTGGCCCTCGCGCACGTGCTCCCCGGGATTGACGAACGTCTCGGCCACGACGCCGTCGATGGGGCTGCGGATGATGCGGTCACTCACGGCCAGCTCCGCTTCCTCGCGCTCGGCAGCGAGTTCCTGGATGCGCGCTTCCAGCGTGGCGGCCGTTGCCCGCAGCACCTGCCGGTGGGCCTCCTCGGCGCGGGCTTCA
>SKYZ01000093.1 GCA_007127625.1 Aquisalimonas sp.
CGTAGCAGCGCCTCGACGCCCATGATCCGGCCGGAGGTTACGTCGATCTGGGGCTGGTAGTGGAGCAGAAACTCGCCGTCGTCGAATGCGCGGCGCAACCGTTTCCCCCGATCGTCCTCGACGAGGTGAACCGTTGCTTGCTCGCGATGCGGTGACACCCCGTGGCCACTTCTGCCAGCGAGCTTGGGCTTGGTGTGGTACATCGAGCGGTCGGCATGGTCTACGAGCGCATCTGCACTATCCCCGTGGTCCGGGTACATGCTGACGCCGATGCTCAGGGCGACTTGGATCGTGTGTCCGTTGATGACCATGGGCGACGAGAATGCCTTCAGCAGCTCGTTTGCCACATGGGTTGTGTCGCCGGGGTCGTTGATTTCCGTGAGCAGGACGACGAACTCATCGCCGCGGTGCCGACACACCGTGTCACTGGCACGCACGCAAGTGGTCAGGCGGTGGGCGACCGTCTGCAGCACACAGTCTCCCACGGTGTGACCGAGCGAATCATTGATGTCCTTGAAGTTGTCCATGTCCGCGTAGAGCAGGGCTGCCTGCTTGCCGTGGCGGTGGGCCAGGCGAATGGCCTGATCAAGCCGCTCGTTCAGCAGTGCGCGATTGGGGAGCCCGGTGAGCGCGTCATGGCTCGCCAGGTAGGACATCCTGCGGGTGATGGCGCGGGACTGGGTGACGTCCCGGAACACGATCACCGCCCCGGAAACCCGTCCGTGGCGGTCATGGAGCGGGGCGGTCGAATCCTCGATCCCCGATTCGGTGCCGTCGCGCCGGTGCAGTACGCAGTCGGCCTCCAGGCCAACGATGCGGTCTTCCCGCATGGCCCGTCTGGCCGGATCAGCCGCCCTGGCGCCGCTTGCACCATCAGTGATGGGGAAGACCTCGGTCAGTGGGCGGCCGACAGCCTCGCTGGAGGGCCAGCCCGTCATGGCCTCCGCCATCGGGTTCAGGTCGGTCACGACGCCGTTGAAGTCGGTCACCAGCACCGCATCACCGATGGAGCGCAGGATGACCTGGGCGTGCTCCTTTTTCTCGAACAGGGATCCCTCCGCGGCCCGCTGAACGGCCTCGACCTGTTTGCGCCGGGTGACGTACCGCAGGGTGTCGGCCAGCCAGGAGACATCGGGCTGCACGCCCGGCGCTGCCTCGTTGGCAGCATCGGACGATGAGGTTGTCGTGGCGCGTCGGAACCCCAGATTGCTCAATGGCAGGATCAGTACGTCAGGTGTTGCCCGGCGTATCCAGTCGAACGGTTCCATGCCTTCCGCGCCCGGTGGAAACGGACCGAGCAATACCACGTCGACGTCCCGCCGGTTCAGCCGTTTCAGGGCTTCGGCGAGTGTCGTGACCCAATCGACGCGAAAGCGTTTTTCACCGTGACGGGTCAGACCCTCGCGAATGATCGTGGCGGACGTCGGGTTTGCTTCCACCAGCAGGATGGTGACCGGTGGCTCGCATTCAGGAACGGTACGTGCTTTGGGGCCGGGAGCCTGTGCACTTCCGTTCGCACATGTACCCCGGGGTGTGCCTCCCATATCCCTCTCCTTACTCGCAGCTATTGCCACGCTGGAACGTAAACCGGGAGCGGCGGAAGCGTATGTACGCCACCGCACATCCGGTGTTCGGTCGCCCACGTTCGGGGGTGGAACACTACAGCGGAAGCCAGGGTGGCATGCGGTGGCTGTGCGCCGTGTCATCGACCTGGCGCCAGATGGTGCCCCGTGTCTCGCTGGAGGTTGCGTCGGAGGTCGACGGTATGCTGCCGTCCTCGCCCTCCCACTCCTCGATGGCGGTCTCTGCTGGGACAGGGAAGCTGAACGGTGCTGTCGACGGTTCCCGCTGTGCCGGGGGCGCCGGCGGGCGGTCATGCGCCAGGACAGGTGGTTTGATCAGGCGCGGGACCCGAATGCCATCATGGCGACCCCTGCGAGGGCGGCCGCAACACCGACGATGAAATACCAGGTCATGGCAGCAGTGCAGCCCGCGACAGACGTGCTCCGAATCGAGTCTTCATGGTGGTCATCCTTTGGCAGCCCCGGCGGGCGTGGCACCGACCCAGGAACGGCATCGGCTGTGTGTCGACACTACTCTTGTCGCCACAGGGCGTCGGTGCGTTTGCGCACGCTGTTGCCGCCCCTTGGCGCAGCCCGTGCCCGGGCCGGAACGGAAGGTGGCGGCTGTGTGCCGCCGAAGAGCAGACGCTGGCGCCGGAGACGCCTTTCCTCCGACGGCGACGCGCCGAAGTACTGGTGATAGCACTTGGTGAAGTGCGGCGGTGAGATGAACCCGCAGGCCAGTCCCACTTCGGTGACGGGGTATGCCGTTTGACGCAGCATATGGCGGGAGCGCAGCAGGCGCAGGTTCATGTAGTAGCGGGTCGGGACACACTCGAGATACCTCTGGAACAGGCGTTCGAGCTGGCGACGCGAGATGCGCGAGAGGGCAGCCAGTTCGTCCAGTGTCAGTGGCTCCTGGATATTGGCCTCCATCAGTTTGATGGTCTCGACCAGCTTGGGTGGGGTTGCTCCAGGGGAGAGTCTCAGGGGCGTTTGCTGGCGCTCCGTGGCGTCACGAATGCGCTCGTGCATGTATTCCTCGGCAATGCGTTCCGCCAGGTCCGCACCGTGTTCCCGCGCAACCAGGGTCAGCATCATGTCCATGGCCACGACGCCGCCCGAGCAGGTGTAGCGGTCCCGGTCGATGACGAACAGCTCCTCCCCGAACGCCACCTGCGGAAAGAGGGTCGCGTCCTGGACGCCATTGAGTTCCTCCCAGTGCAGCGTGCACCGATAACCGTCGAGAACCCCGGCGCGCGCGAGCATGTAGGCGCCAGTACATACCGCGCCCAGGGCCGTGTGAATGCCTGCCAGTCGGCGGAGCCAGACCAGCACGGCGTGGTCCAGGTGTTGCTGGACCTGGACACCGCTGCAGACAATCACCAGATCCTGCGTCGGCGCCGAGTGTGTTGCGAAATCCACTGGACTGCGTAATCCGTTGCTGGCTGCGACCGGCGCGCCATCCCGGCTTAC
>SKYZ01000014.1 GCA_007127625.1 Aquisalimonas sp.
AGCACGAGATCGTCAGCGGCTACCAGGTGGAGTACTCCGGCGTGGCCTTCGCCGTGTTCTTCCTGGCCGAGTACGCCAACATGATCCTGATCTCCGGGCTTGCGGTGATCCTGTTCTTCGGCGGCTGGTACTCGCCCTTCGAGGGCATCCCGCTTCTGGGGCCGCTGTTTGCCTGGGTGCCGGACCTCATCTGGTTCGTGCTCAAGATCGCCGTGTTCCTGTATCTGTACCTGGCGTTCCGGGCGACCTTCCCGGCCTACCGGTACGACCAGATCATGCGCCTGGGCTGGAAGGTCCTGATTCCCGTGACGGTGGTGTGGATCTTCGTTGTGGCCGCGATGGTCCTCACGGGCTTCGGGCCCTGGTTCGACTGATTGGGTGTCGCCATGACTTCAGTACGCGATTTCTTCCGCACATTTTTCCTCTGGGAACTGCTCCTGGGGCTGAAGCTCACCGGGCGCAACCTGTTCGCGCGCAAGCTCACCATCCAGTACCCGGAGGAGAGTGCGCCGCAATCACCCCGCTTCCGCGGGCTGCACGCCCTGCGCCGCTACCCCAACGGCGAGGAGCGCTGCATCGCCTGCAAGCTGTGCGAGGCGGTCTGTCCGGCGCTGGCCATCACTATCGACTCCGAGCAGCGTGAGGACGGCACGCGGCGCACCACGCGCTACGACATCGATCTGTTCAAATGCATCTACTGCGGGTTCTGCGAGGAATCCTGCCCGGTGGACTCCATCGTCGAGACGCGCATCTTCGAGTACCACATGGAGAACCGGGGCGAGAACATCATCACCAAGGACCAGCTACTGGCCATCGGTGACAAGTACGAACACCAGATTGCCCAAGACCGGGCGATGGATGCGCCGTTCCGCTGAGGCGGAGCACGGGCAACGAGTCCTGGGAGCGATAACGCGTGATCGAAAAGATTCTGTTCTACGTCTTCGCCGCAATTCTGATCTTCGCGGCGACCATGGTCATCACCGCGCGCAACCCGGTGCACGCGGCGCTGTTCCTGGTGCTGGCGTTCTTCAACAGCGCCGCGCTGTGGATCATCGCCGGGGCGGAGTTCCTGGGCATCGTGCTGGTGCTGGTCTACGTGGGCGCGGTGATGGTGCTGTTCCTGTTCGTGGTGATGATGCTGGACATCAACCTGGAGAAGCTGCGGGAGGGATTTGCCCGGCACCTGGCCATCGGTCTGCCCATCGCCGCGATTATCGTCATCCAGATGATCCTGGTGGTGACCACGGGCGCCGTCTCCCCGGGCGAGATGCCGGATCCGGCCTACCCCATTCCGGATCCGGCGGAGACGGGCAACACCACGGTGATCGGGGGAGTGCTCTACACCGTCTACGTCTATCCCTTCGAGCTGGCGGCAGTGATCCTGCTGGTGGCGATCATCGCCTCCATCATGTTGACGCTGCGCCGCCGCGAGGGGGTCAAGCACCAGGATGTGTCGGAGCAGGTCCGGGTGCGCAAGGAGGATCGCCTGCGCATCATCCGCTCCATGGGCCCGCGCGGCCGCGATAACAACGAACAGTCGGGCAGGTGACGCAATGATCGAGTTGGCTGACTTTCTGGTCCTCGGGGCCATCCTGTTTGCGCTGGGCATGGCCGGCATCTTCCTGAACCGGAAGAACGCCATCGTGCTGCTCATGTCCATCGAGCTGATCCTGCTGGCGGTGAATTTCAACTTCATCGCCTTCTCGACGTTCATGGGCGACGTCGCCGGTCAGGTGTTCGTGTTCTTCATACTCACGGTGGCCGCCGCCGAAGCCGCCATCGGGCTGGCGATCCTGGTGACGCTGTTCCGCACCAGCGACTCCATCGACGTCGCCGACCTGGACATCATGAAGGGCTGACCCAATGCAGACACTCTATCTCGCCATTGTTCTCGCCCCGCTGATTGGCGCCATCGCCGCCGGTTTCTTCGGCAGTCGGCTCGGCCGGGTGGGGGCGCACCGGGTCACCATCGGCCTCGTGGCGGTGTCCACGGTGCTGTCGCTGTACGTGCTGAGCGGCTTCATGTGGGGCAACCGCGCCACTTTCGACGAGACCGTCTACACCTGGATGACAGTGGGCGGTCTCCATTTCGAGATCGGCTTCCTGGTGGACGAGCTCACCGCCATGATGATGGCGGTGGTGACCTTCGTTTCCCTGATGGTGCATATCTACACCATCGGTTACATGGCCGACGAGGACCACAACTGGCCCTCCGACAGCAAGCTTGGCCCCCACGCCTATCAGCGCTTCTTCGCCTACATCAGCCTGTTCACCTTCTCCATGCTGATGCTGGTGATGGCCAACAACTTCCTGCAGCTGTTCTTCGCCTGGGAAGCCGTGGGCCTGGTGTCGTACCTGCTGATCGGCTTCTGGATGAACCGGCCCAGCGCCGTGTTCGCCAACCTGAAGGCGTTCCTGGTCAACCGCGTGGGCGACTTCGGCTTCCTCCTGGGGATTGGCGCGATTCTGCTGTACTTCGGCAGCCTCAACTACGCCGAGGTGTTCTCGGCCGTGGCCGCCAACCCCGACCAGACCATGACCATCTTCGGCACTGCCGAGTGGCAGGTGGTCAGCGTGGCGGCGATCCTGCTGTTCATTGGTGCCATGGGCAAATCCGCCCAGGTGCCGCTGCACGTCTGGTTGCCGGACTCCATGGAAGGCCCGACGCCCATCTCTGCGCTCATCCACGCCGCTACCATGGTCACCGCTGGCATCTTCCTGGTGGCGCGCATGTCGCCCATCTTCGAGTTCTCGGAAGCGGCCCTGGCGTTCATCCTGGTCATCGGTGCCATTACCGCGCTGTTCATGGGGCTGGTGGGCCTGGTGCAGCGGGACATCAAGCGCGTGGTGGCGTACTCCACGCTCTCGCAGCTCGGCTACATGGTCGTCGCCCTGGGGGCGTCCGCCTACGCCGCCGGCGTCTACCACCTGATGACCCACGCCTTCTTCAAGGCGTTGCTGTTCCTGGGTGCCGGCTCGGTGATCATCGCCATGCACCACAAGCAGGACATGTTCGAGATGG
>SKYZ01000161.1 GCA_007127625.1 Aquisalimonas sp.
CGCCGTGCCGCGCCAGGGCGACGCCTGGGCCGGCGTGGTGGACGGCGAACGGGTGCTGGTGCGTACCGGCGCCAGTACCGGTTTCGCCGGCGAGACCGAGAACCTGGCGGTGCTCCTGGATGCCGCCCTGGAAGAAGCGGGCGATGCCGTTCCCGAGCACATCATCATCGATGGCGCAGAGGAAACGCCGGAACTCGGACACGATGTCACGTTCACTGCCGGCGAGCGGGATGCCACCCGGGCGCTGGCCGCGGGGGTGGCAGCGGGCGGACTGGTCACGGCCGAGCTGCGCACCGGCCCCTACGCCAGCACCAGCGACCGGCGCGCCTGGTTGCGCCCGTGGATTCCCGCGGCGGCACTGCTGCTGGCGTGGATCGTGCTCGACACCGGCCAGCTGCTCAGCGAACGCTGGCAGCTGCAGCAGGAACTGGACACCCTGGACGCCCGGGTGGAGGAACTCTTCTTCGACGTCTTCCCCGACGCCAACAGGCTCACCGCGCCGCGGCAGCGCATGGAGAGCCAGCTCAATCGCCTGCGCGGCGGCGACCGGCCCGCCGGCGACGATCTCCTGGATACCCTGCTGCTGGTGGGGCCGCACCTGCAGGGGGATGACAATTTCCGGCTCACCGGCCTGAGCTGGCGCGGCGACAGCCTGGAACTGGAACTCCGCGCGAGCTCGCTGCAGCGGCTGGATGCCCTGCAGCAGACGCTGGACGACGAGGAGGCCCTGGGCGCCGAAATCCGCCAGGCCCGTTCCGAGGACGACGAAGTCCACGGCCGGCTGCTGGTGCGGAGGCAACCGTCATGACGCTGTGGTGGCAGCGGCTCTCCGCCCGTGACCGGCGCGTGCTCTTGCTGGGCGGCGCCGCAGTGGTGATCATCCTGTACGTCTTCGGCGTGCGCATCCCGGCCCACAACGCTGTGTCTGAACTGGAGACCCAGGTGCGCCAGGAGCGCGAACTGGTCAACTGGATGGAGCAGGCGCGCCGGGAGATCTACGCCCTGCGGGGCCAGGGCGATCCGGACGCCGACGCCACGACCTCCCGTTCCCTGTTCTCCCTGGCCGACGAGAGCGCCCGGGAGTCCGGTCTGGGGCCGGTGCTGCAGCGGGTCGAGCCCACCGGCGACAACGGTGCGCGGGTGAACTTCGAGAACATCGCCTTCGATGAACTCATCCGCTGGCTCGCCCGCATGCGCAGTGAGCACGGCGTCATCGCCGACCAGCTTACCGTGCGCCGCGGTAGCGATGACGGCCGTGTGGACGTGCAACTGGTGCTGGAGCCGGCATGATGCGACGGTTCGGCCTGATCGCCCTCGGTCTGGTGGTATTCCTGGTGACCCTGGTGGTGACGGTGCCGGCACCGCAGGCCTACCGGTTGATGGGGGACCAGCTGCCGGCCCAGGCCTGGGGCCTGCACGGCTCGCTGTGGGACGGCGAAGCGGCGGTGGTTGTGGTGGACGGCGTCCGTATCGACCAGTTGCGCTGGCGGCTGGACGGCGCCGCGCTTCGCGGCGGTCGCATCGCCTACCGGGTGTCGGGCCGCATCGCCGATGGCGAGTTCTCCGGGCACATGGCGACACGCACCGGCGACCCTATCCGGCTCACCGACGTGCGCGCCAACCTCGGCGCCGACAGCCTGGTGCGCTTGGTCGGTGCCACCGACTACCCCGCCACCCTGGGTGGCAACGTGGACACCTACATCCGCGAGGCGGACGTGGAAGGCGAGCGCCCCACCTGGATCGACGGCGTGGTGAACTGGGACAACGCCAGCGTCTCCGCCTTTGGCGAGTCGGTGGAACTCGGCAGTTTCGGGGTGCGACTGGACACCGGCCCCGACGGCGAACTGCGGGGTGATCTGCGGACCACCCGGGAGGGCCCGCTCCGCATCACCGGGGACGTGGAGCTGCTGCTGGACGGGACCATGACCGGCCGCGCCGCGGTCATCACCACGGAGCAGGCCGGCGAGAACCTCCTTCAGGGCATGATGGCCCTGGGCATCCCGGACCCTGAGCAGGAGCTGGACATCCGCTTCGAGGGCAACATCAACGATCCCATGGGCTTCCACGGCCATCTGGAGTAAATCCACGCCGCAGCGCACCAACGGCCTCAGGGTGTAAACTGGGTGACTCAGTCCCCCGTGAGCACGAGGCCGGCATGCCGAAAAAGCCCGAGATCCTGTCCACCCGCACCGTCGCCCAGTCCCGCCTGTTCCGCGTGGAAGCCGTGGACCTGCGCTTCGCCAATGGCGTGGAAGTGGAGTTCGAGCGCATGCGTGGTGCCGGGCGCATCGGCGCGGTGATCATCGTGCCGGTGCTCAACAACGACACGCTGGTTCTGATCCGCGAGTACGGCGTCGGCCTGGAACGCTACGAACTCGGCCTGCCCAAGGGCCGGGTGGAGCCCGGCGAGGACATGCTGGAAGCCGCCAACCGCGAGATCATGGAGGAAATCGGCTATGCGGCCGAGCGGCTCACGCCGCTGCGGGCCCTCAGTCTCGCCCCGGGCTACCTGGGCCACCGCACCCAGATCATTCTCGCCGAGGGTCTGTATCCCCACAGCGCCCCCGGCGACGAGCCGGAACCACTGGAAGTGGTCCGCCGCCCCCTGGCCGACCTGGAGGACCTGGTGCTGGAGGAGGAGTTCAGCGAGGGCCGCTCCATCGCCGCGCTTTACCTGGCACGGGATCACCTGCGCCGGCGTGACGCTGAATCGGGGACGCGTTGAACCAGGACACCCTTCGCCGCCTTCTGCCCCGGATCCAGCAGCTCGCCCGGCAGGCGGGAGATGTGATTCTGGACGTCTACCGCGACGAGTTCACGGTGGACGCCAAGGCAGACCAGTCCCCGGTCACCCCGGCGGATCGCCGCGCGAACCGGGTGCTGCGCGAAGGGCTGGCACGGCTGGATCCTGGGCTGCCCATCGTCTCCGAGGAGACGGCGCCACCCGATTTCAGCGAACGGCGCGACTGGCACCGCTACTGGCTGGTGGATCCCCTGGACGGCACCCGCCAGTTCGTCGC
>SKYZ01000442.1 GCA_007127625.1 Aquisalimonas sp.
CAGCGGGACGAGGCCATTCACTGCTTCACCTGCGGCCACGTGGGCAGCCAGCGCACCTTCCTCACCGGCGGCGCCATGACATGCCCCAACTGCCGCACCCGGCTGCGCCACATCGGCACGGACTACGACCGCCCCCTGGAGAACCACAGTTGCGGCGGCTGCGGCGAGATGTTCGCCGAGCCGGAGGTGCTTGCCCGGTGCGCGGTCTGCGACCACGCCTCCGCCACCGACGAGCTGGTGGTGCGCGAGATCGCCAGCTACCGGCTCACGGACTACGGCCGCATGCTGGCTCTGCACGGTGACGCCGGCGATCTCGCGGATATCTTCGATCAGAGCCAGTACCTGCGCCTGCCGGTGTTCGAGCACCTGCTGCGGTGGCAGGCCCAGGTGGCGGCCCGCCACGAGGAGTGCCACTTCAGCCTGCTCCTCGTCCAGCTCACCAATCTCGAGGAACTCGCCGGTCAGCTCGGCCGTGGCCGGCTGAGCATGCTGCTGCACGGCTTCGCGGAGCGGCTGCAGGAGCTCATCCGCACCAGCGATCTGTGTACCCGCACCCGCGAGCAGGACTTCTGGCTGCTACTGCCCCAGACGGACGCGGCCGGCAGCCGCCTGTTCCTTCAGCGGCTCGAGGAACTGACCCAGGCCAGCCAGTCCCTGCGCGCGGCGGGGCTGGAGTTCCAGGCACAGGTACTGGCCTCCAGGGATACGCCGGACATCGGTGACCACTCCGGCAGCGGCCTGATGCAGCGTCTGGGTGGAACCATGGCGGACGAAACCGGTGTTTGACGGCCTGGTCAGCGAGCTCGCGTTCTACCTGGCCGCCCTGTTCGCCGATCTGGGCGAAATCCAGCATGTGCTGCTGCGGCTCATCCCTTTCGTCTTGTTCATTGAACTGCCGCTGTACCTGATGATCTTCATCGGCATCTGCATGTACCGGTTCCGCGGGCCGAATCGCACGCCGGCGCCCAGCGCCGACTACCGCCCCCTGGTGAGTTGCGTCATCACCTGCTACGCCGAAGGCGACGCCGTCCGCGGCACCGTCGGGACCCTGCTGGAACAGCTCTACCCCGGGGAGATCGAGATCCTCGCCGTGGTGGACGGCGCCAGCCAGAACCGGGAAACCCTCCGGGCCCTGCAGGAGCTGCAGGCCACCGCCGCCCGCTACCCGCGGCGCCGGCTGAAGATCATCCCGAAGTGGCAGCGCGGCGGCCGGGTGTCCTCGCTGAACACGGGGCTGCACCTGAGCCGCGGCGAGATCATCATGGCC
This sequence comes from Aquisalimonas sp., assembly GCA_007127625.1. Taxonomy (GTDB): domain Bacteria; phylum Pseudomonadota; class Gammaproteobacteria; order Nitrococcales; family Aquisalimonadaceae; genus Aquisalimonas. The sequence goes on from SKYZ01000442.1 coordinate 1,268, forward strand.
CTGGACGGGGACACCTCGTTCGACAACGACATGGTGGACATGGCCGTCGCCCGCTTCCGGGACCCGACGGTGATGGCCCTGGCCGGCACCCTGCGGGTGCGCAACCGCCGCGAGAGCCTGTGCACCCGCCTGCAGGCCCTGGAGTATCTCATCGCCATCCACGCGGCACGCGTCGGCCTGGCCGAGTTCAACGTGGTCAACAACGTCTCCGGCGCCTTTGGCGTCTTCCGGCGCAGCGTTCTCACCACCGTGGGCGGCTGGGACACCGGCAGCGCCGAGGATCTCGATCTCACCCTGCGCATCAAGCGCTACTTCGGCCGCTACCGGGACCGCCGCGTGGTGTTCGAACCCCGCGCCGTCGGCCACACCGACGTGCCCGCCACCTTCCGCAGCCTGCTGCAGCAGCGGCTGCGCTGGGACGGCGATCTGTTCTACATCTACGTGCGCAAACACCGCGCGGCCTTCTCTCCGCGCATCCTGGGCTGGCCCAACCTGCTGGTCACCATCTGGTACGGGCTGCTGTTCCAGCTCGTTATGCCGTTCGTGATCCTGCTCTACACCACCTGGGTGCTGTTCACGCTGCCACTGGTTCCCATCCTCGCCACCCTGATCCTGGTGTACACCTTCTACCTCGGCGTGACGCTGGTGTTCTACCTGGTGGGCTGGCTCGGGCTCTCGGAACGCAAGCGCACTGACGCGCGGCTGCTGCCGATGATCGTCCTGTTTCCCTTCTACAATTTCCTGCTTCGGCTCTGGGCGGCGGTGGCCACCCTTGCGGAGATCCTCCTCCACAACCACAACGACTCCAACATGGCGCCGTGGTGGGTGTTGAAACGGAATCGCTACTGAGACCCATGCGCTGGCTTGCATCCCTTGTCATTGTCCTGCTCATCAGCCCGGCCGGCGCGTCCGGGCCGCCGCTGGAGCGTGAGACCCTCGAGACCGAGCTGCTCACCGCCCCGGCGGCCATGGCATCCCGTGCGGACGTGGAACTCATCCGTCAGCAACGCCGACGCCAGGAAACCGAGGGCGGCTGGCAGCTCTTCGGCGGAGCGGATCTTGCCTCCGTCAACGAGATCATCGACCGCGACCGGAGCCGCCGCTTCGAGCAGATCCGGGGTCAGGTGGGCCTGCGCTACCCCATCCTCGGTGGCCAGGCACCACAACGCCGGGCCCTGGAGCAATTCGACCGCGCCGCCATCCAGCAGCAGGGCGTGCTGGATGCTGACCTGGAGGCCCTGCGTGAACAGTTCCGCGCCGCCTATGCCGAATACTGGACGCACTGGCGACTGGAGCGCCTGGCCGCGGAGTGGCGGGAGGTTCTCGAGGAAACCGCCGCACCGCTGGCGGATCGCGGCGCGGGCGCCGTACGCAGCTCCGAACTCGCCGAAGTGGATCTGGCGCTGCGCGAAGCCGAGGATGACCTCCATTCCGCCCGGGGCAACAAACGCGCCGCTCTGCGCGAGCTGGGCAGCCTGCTCGGCCGTGAGCTCACCGCGTTCGAGCCGGTCTGGCCCGGCGCCGCCCCCATGTGCACCCGGGAAGACGCCCTGCTGCAGGCCATGGAACGTCGCGACCCGGGCGTGCAGACGGCGCAGGAGGAGCTCTCGTTGCTGCTGGAGCGCCCGCGATCCCCGCTGCTGGATGAGGTCAACACCAACTTCGTGGTGGCCCACGGCCAGAACCTCGACGACTGGCGGGACCGTGGCGACGAGACCAGCGTCGGCATCACCATCGAC
>SKYZ01000142.1 GCA_007127625.1 Aquisalimonas sp.
AGCCAGACCCAGCTCGCCCGCACCCTGGACGCTGTGGTGGAGGACTGCGTCAACGCCGTGGGTGTGGACGCCAACACCGCCTCCGCCCCGTTGCTGGCCCGGGTCTCCGGCCTCAGCACCATCCTGGCCGAGAACGTGGTGGCCTATCGGGACGGCAATGGCGCTTTCCGCACCCGGGACGAGCTACGCAAGGTGCCGCGACTGGGGGACAAGACCTTCGAGCAGGCCGCAGGGTTTCTGCGCATCAACGGTGGCCCGCAGCCACTGGATCGCTCCGCCGTCCACCCGGAGGCCTATCCGCTGGTGGAGCGCATTCTCAAGGCCAACGGCCGGACGCTGGACGACACCATCGGTGACAGCGCTTTCCTGAGCGGTCTCCGTGCCGCCGACTACGCCGACGACCGTTTCGGCGAACCGACGGTGCGGGACATCCTCACGGAGCTGGACAAGCCCGGCCGCGATCCGCGCCCGGAGTTCGTCACCGCGAACCTGCGCGAGGACGTGGAGACTCTGGCCGACCTGAAACCCGGCATGCAGCTGGAAGGCACGGTGAGCAACGTCACCAACTTCGGCGCCTTCGTGGACCTGGGCGTGCACCAGGACGGACTGGTGCACATCTCCGCCATGAGCAAGCAGTTCATCCGTGATCCCAGGGAGGTCGTGAAGCCCGGTGACGTGGTGAAGGTCAAGGTGCTCAACGTGGACGCGCGCCGCAAGCGCATCGCGCTGACCATGCGCCTGGACGACCCGCTGCCCGGCGAGGAGCCGGCGGAGAAGCCGACTGCGAAGAAAGGCAAACCCGACAAACAGCGCGGCGGGCAGGACAAGCCGAAGGAAAAGCCCGCCGAAGGCAGCCTCGCCGACGCATTCCGGGCCGCGAAGAAGAAATAGCCGTCCGGAGCATCGGCGTGGCCAGGGATTCCCGGGACGTCGGTCAACGGTGCATCAAGATGCACCCTACGTGTGCCCCGGAATAGCGCGTTGGCCATGCGTAGGGTGCATCTTGATGCACCGTGTTATCCCGCCTAACTCAGGAACAGCGCATACGCCGGGTTGTCCGTCTCTTCCACGAAACGGTAGTTGATGCTGTCCAGGAACTGGTCGAACCGGTCGCTGTGCTCCGGCGGCACCTGGATGCCCACGAACACCCGCCCGTAGGCCGCGCCGTGGTTGCGGTAGTGGAACATGCTGATATTGAACTTCCGCCCCAGCTGGTTGAGGAACTGGGTGAGCGCGCCGGGCCGCTCCGGAAACTCGAAACGAAACACCCGCTCGTGCTCCACCAGGTGGCCGTGGCCGCCCACCATGTGGCGCAGATGGACCTTGGCCATCTCGTTGTCGGTGAGATCGAGCACCGGGTAGTCCTTGCTCTGCAGATCCGCGACCAGTTCGTCCTTCTCGTGGACGCCGTCGTGGAGCGCCAGCCCGACAAATACGTGAGCCTGCTGCGGGTCGGAGAAGCGGTAGTTGAACTCGGTGACCGAGCGCTTGCCGATGGCCTGACAGAACTGGCGGAAGCTGCCGGGGCGCTCGGGAATGGTCACCGCCAGCACCGCCTCGCGGTGCTCGCCCACCTCGGCCCGCTCGGCCACGTGACCCAGACGGCTGAAGTTCATGTTGGCGCCGCTGTTGATGGCCACCAGGTTCTCGCCCTCGATGCCGTGCTCCTCCACGTACTTCTTCAGCCCCGCCACCGCCAGCGCGCCGGCCGGCTCGTTGATGGAACGGGTGTCGTCGAAGATGTCGCGGATGCCGGCGCAGATCTCGTCGGTGGACACCAGCACCACCTCGTCGATGTGCTTGCGCAGGACGCGGAACGTCTCCTTGCCGATCTGCCGCACGGCCACGCCGTCGGCGAACAGCCCGACCTGCTCCAACTGCACGCGCTTGTTGGCCTTGAGGGCGGCGTGCAGGGTCGGCGCGTCCTCCGGCTCGACCCCGATCACCTTGATATCCGGCCGCAGCTGCTTGACGTAGGTCGCCACACCGGCGGCCAGGCCGCCACCGCCCACGGGCACGAAGATGGCGTGTAGCTTCCGCGGGTGCTGATGGAGGATCTCCATGCCCACGGTGCCCTGGCCGGCGATGATGTCCGGGGCATCAAACGGGGGAATCCAGGTCATGCCGCGCTCTTCCATGAGCTTGGTGGCATGGGCGGCGGCCTCGTCGTAGCTATCGCCGTGCAGGATCACCTTGCCACCAAGACGCCGCGCGGCATCGACCTTGATGCTGGGGGTGGTGCGCGGCATCACGATGATGCCCTTGATGCCCAGGCGCTTCGATGCCAGCGCCACGCCCTGGGCGTGGTTGCCGGCGGAGGCGCAGATCACTCCCTTGGCCTTGGCCTCGTCGGAGAGCCGGGAAATCATGTTGTAGGCGCCACGCAGCTTGAAGGAGAACACCGGCTGCAGGTCCTCGCGCTTCATCAGCACGTTGTTGTGCAGGCGCGCCGAGAGCGCCGGGGCCGGATCCAGGGGAGAGTTGATCGCCACGTCATAGACGCAGGCGGTGAGAATGCGTTCCAGATAGGCCTGGGTCATGGATGCAACCGGTTTCCTTGTGCGTTCGCGAATGATCGGTGCAACAAGCCGCTCAGTCTAAACGCCGCGCGGTGTGCGGCAAAGGGCCAGTGCATCGGGTGGCACCAAGGGCGTATCATTCACGGACGGGTACACGAACCGGAGACCGAACATGTCCACAGACGCCGGCAAACGGGCCGCCGCCAAGGCCGCCCTCAAGCACCTGGAACGCAGCAGCATTCTAGGCGTGGGTACGGGCTCGACGGTGAACGTGTTCATCGAGCTGCTCGCCCGCGAGCCGGGCCTGGTGAAGGCCGCGGTGTCCAGCTCCGAGGCCTCCACGCGGCTGCTGCGCGACGCCGGCATCGAGGTGATGGACCTGAACCAGGCCGGACCGCTGGATCTCTACGTGGACGGCGCCGACGAGGCCAACCGCCATCTATCGCTGATCAAGGGGGGCGGCGGAGCACTGACACGGGAGAAGGTC
>SKYZ01000215.1 GCA_007127625.1 Aquisalimonas sp.
CGGACACACCCCCCAGAACGAACGCCAGGGGCACCCCGAGAAACAGGAAGAACAGCAGCGAACCGAAGAACAGCAGCGTCAGGACCTCCATACTCATAGCGCGTCCTCCGCCTTCTTCTCTTCGGGGGCAAACAGGTCATGGCCCTGATCCAGGTTCAGGAGAATCAGGACATCCTGGAGCAACTTGATGATGCCCTGCAGAAGCAGGAGCCCGGCGCCAATCGGTATAGTGGTCTTAACCGGCCACAACGGCGGATCCCACGCTGAGCGCGACGTCTCCCAGCGGCTCACGGAGTCTTCGGCAAGACTGTAGCCCTCCACCAGGAGCACGAGAACAAAGGCGAAAAACAGAAACGAGGTCAGGACGTCCACGGCGGCCCGCACGCGGCGCGGAAAGCGGGCATAGAAAATATCCACGTTCACGTGCGCGCGCTGGGTCATGATGTAAGCGCCGGCGAGCATCGCATAGGCCCCGAAGAGCATCTGCGAGAGTTCACCGGTCCAGACCGTCGGGGTTCCGAACCCGTAACGCATGATCACTTCGTAGAACAGCAGAACGAAGAATATGAGCACAAAGTAGGCCAGCACGGCACGGCCCAGCCATTCATTGAAGGCCGTGATACCGCGCATCAACATCCAGAGAGGTTTCATCAGGGCTCCCGCGAAGGCCGGCGGTGCATGTCCCGGAGACCCGGTCACAATGACTCTAGCAATGACTGCGGTGCGCGGGTGGTCCGCCATCGGGCTACCCGCGCACCATCATCACACCCTGGCGATCTACTCCAGGTGTCCCAGATCCCGCAGCAGTTCTTCCATCATGGCCACGGCCTCGGCGGCCTTGTCACTCTCCTCGGCCGCTTCTTCCCACATCTTCTGGCCGGCGGCAAGCATGGCTTCGTGCACCTCTTCGGGGAGCTCGATCACCTCGACGCCGTGCTCTTCCTTGGCCCGGGTCAGTGCCACCTCTTCCAGGTAGATGTACTCGTTGGTCCGCCGCCAGAACTGGTTCTCGATGGTCTCCTCGACGGTGTGGCGGATGTCATCCGGCAGATCGTCCAGGGCCTCCTGGCTGATCACGTAGGCATCGATACCGCCGATATTCAGCGGCGGCCGCACGTGATACGGGGCCACCTCGTACAGCGCCATGCTCAACGCACCCTGGACTGCGCCCCAGTGGGCCCCGTCAACCACACCGGTCTGCAGCGACGAATACAGCTCCTCGCCTGGGATCATGGAGGCGGCCGCTCCCGACTCGGTGAGGAACCGCTGCAGGGTTCCGGAGGAGCGGATATTCAACCCTTCGAACTCCTCGAGGGATTCCACCGGCTCCTTGAGCACCATCTCCGTGGCGTAGATCTTCTCGGTGCGGTAGGCCACGTCGTACTCGGCGGCCTCCTCACGAATCATGTCTTCAAAGCCCATTTGCTTGAAGAAGTACACGGCTTCCCAGGTTTCCTGGAATGCACCCGGGAGACCGAAGGCAATACCCGCCGTGGAAATACGATCCATCTCGTAAGCGGGTGAGATGGTTCCCATCTGAACGACGTTACGGCGGACGGCACTGAAGATCTCGTCGTGTCCGAACAGCGATCCGGCTTCGTAGAGATCCAGTTCGAGCCGGCCATCGGTCCGCTCGTACAGCTTCTCCTTGAGCGTCACCAAGCTGTCCTCGTAGGAACTGCTGGCACTCGGCCAGTGGGACTGGACCCGCCAGGTAATGGTGTCGTCGGCCAGGGCCTGCGCGGGCACCACCGAGGCGGCAAGGAAGCCGGCAGTGGCGATGGATAGACTGAGCTTGAAGGACTGTTTCACGGTATTCTCCTCCGTTCATTTTATGATCGATCGCGGGCGATTCCCGCTATGGCTTTTTTTTGTTTTGCTTGCCCTTATCCAGCCTACATCTCGCACCCCCCCTGTCAACACTGTTACGACGCCACCGCCGACTGCCCTGGTCCGCATTGCGGAAAAGCGCAACCTATTGACAACGCGAGCAAACTCGTTCGCCAACCTGTTTCCCACCAAGGGACTGACCGGGAAACCGCCCGACAGACATCACACCGTTACACCGTCCTTCACAGGGAATGAAACTGTGGATTCTCAGTTCATTCATGGCGTTTCATCGCGAAAGCGTCAAAGCCCGTTTCAGCGAAACGGGCCAGAGGCCCTGACAGCCGGCTGCCGCGGGCTCTACACTGCAGGGACGAACCACAGAAGGAGACAAGGACCTTGGATTTTCAGACGCTTCTCTACGAAATTGACGATGGCATTCTCACACTGACGCTGAACCGGCCGGACCGCATGAACGCCTTCAACGGCGATATGCGCCGGGAGCTCATCGCGGCCTTCGATGCCGCCGATGCCGATGACGACGTGCGCGTCGTCATCATCACCGGTGCCGGCGAGCGGGCTTTCTGCGCCGGCGCCGACCTGGAAAAAGGGGGCGACACCTTCAACCGCGACAAACGCCAGGACGACGGCATCGACAACTCCATCCGCGACGGCGGTGGCACCGTGACCCTGCGCATCTACGAGTGCACCAAACCGGTGATCGGCGCCATCAACGGCGCGGCAGTGGGCATCGGAGCCACCATGCAGTTGCCGATGGATATCCGCATGGCGTCCAGCAAGGCGCGTTTCGGATTCGTGTTCGCCCGCCGCGGCATCACCATGGAGGCCTGTTCGAGCTGGTTCCTGCCACGGCTGGTCGGCGTGCAGCAGGCCGCCGAATGGGTCTACAGTGGCCGCCTATTCAACGCCGACGAGGCCCATCGCGGGGGCCTGGTGCGCAGCATCCACGAACCGGAGGCGCTACTGCCCGCCGCCCGGGAACTGGCGCGGGAGTTCGCCGATAACACCTCTGCAGTAGCGACGGCTCTTAACCGCCAGATGATGTGGCGCATGATGGCGGCGGACCACCCCATGGAGGCGCACAAGATCGACTCCCGGGCCATCGCCTACATGGGCCAGTCGGACGATGCCCGGGAAGGCGTCACCA
>SKYZ01000127.1 GCA_007127625.1 Aquisalimonas sp.
CCCGGCTACACGGCCCTCCAGGTGCCTTCCATCGAAACCGGACCCGCAGTGGTCTGCACCCGCGTCAGTCAGCTCATGGGCTACCGCTGGGAGGACACCGGCGGGCCACTGGCACCGCTCACCGACCTGCTCGCGGACACACGGGTGGTGGGCCATGATGCCTGGCATCCGGGGCTCCGCCCCGGTCTGCTGGATGGATTGCGTCGCGCCCTGCCCGAATGCGGTTTTCACGACGCCGGTGACCTCCTGCCGGCCATCCGGCGGGTGAAAAGCGCCGCCGAAATGGACTACCTGCGCCGCAGCGCAGAGCTCACCCGCCAGGGGCTGGACGCCGCCGAGGCAGCCATTGCGGCGGGCACCACCGACAGCACCGTGGCGGCAGCCGGGGCGCAGGCCATGCTGGCCGGTGGCAGCGAATTCATGAGCATACAGCCCATTGTCACCACCGGCCCGCGCAGCAGCGTCATCCACACCAATCACAACGGCCGCGTGCTGAACGACGGCGATCCGGTGTTCATGGAATTCGGCGCCAGCGTCCACCGCTACACCGCGCCGATGATGCGCACCCGCATCTGCGGCACCCCGGACCGGGACATGGAACGGATCCGCGCCACCTGTCGGGCGCTGTTCGAGACGCTCACCGAGCACATGCGCCCGGGCCGGACCTTCGATGACGCCGCCCGTGCGGCGGAGGCGACCATGGCGCCGGTGACCAATGAGGCTTTCTTCTCCGGGGTGTTCGGCTACACCGTCGGCGCCGGATTTCCACCCTCCTGGGTGGAAGGCTCCGGGTTCATTGCCCGGGGACAGGACACGCTGTTCCGGGAGAACATGGTCTTTCACCTGCCGTTGTGCCTGCGCCTCCCCGGACGCTGGGGCATCGGCATGAGCGAGACCGTGCGGGTATGCGCCGAAGGGCCCGCGGAGCCCCTGGCGGACAATGTCTGGGAGCTCTGAAAAGCCGTAACAATTCGCGAAAGTGTTTTCGGAGTTTGCAGTCCAATCGTGTATGATGCCCCCTTTATCGGAGTCGAAACAGGTCGTTGTCCCGCCCCCTCATTCAGGCAGCGCTCGCGAGTGCGCGCCGCACCGGCGTGACAACACGAATTCCGATACCGCTGGTGCCGATTCGAGCTGAGCACGCCGCAGGCACGCCCGGAAGACGGCACCCAGCCCGATCACAGCAATCTAGTCCGGCAAGGGGCGGCGTGTTCGGCACGCGCTGATCAAGGGAGCCCCGAGACGGAAAGCACCAGGAGGACAGGAGTGTGACCTTCAGTCTCGAGCAACACGGCATTCGCGTGGACACCGTCCTGCGCAATCCCACCCCCGCACGCCTCTACGAAGAGGCTCTCGCCTACGAAGAGGGCAGCGCCATCTCCGCCAGCGGCGCACTGATCGCCCAGTCCGGAGCAAAAACCGGCCGCAGCCCCGGTGACAAGCGTGTAGTGGAACATCCGGACGTCATGGACGACGTGTGGTGGGGATCAGTGAATATCGGCCTGGAGAATGACAGCTTCAAGAGCCTGCGTGACCAGGCCCGGCAGCACCTCTCTGCCTGCGAACGGCTGTACGTGGTGGACGGTTTTGCCGGCTGGGACCCGAACTACCGGGTCAAGATCCGCGTGATCTGCGAGCGCGCCTACCACGCGCTGTTCATGTACAACATGCTGATCCGGCCCACCCGCGATGAACTGGCCGACTTCGGCGACCCCGACTACGTCATCTACAACGCCGGGCGCGCCAGCGCCGACGAAGGTATTGACGGTGTCAGCTCCGGCACCAGCGTCAGCCTCTGCCTGCAGTCGGGCAGCTTCGTCATCCTCGGCACCGAGTATGCCGGCGAGATGAAAAAGGGCGTGTTCACCATCATGAACTACCTCATGCCCAGCCAGGGCGTGCTGTCCATGCACTGCTCCGCGAACGAGGGCACCGACGGCGATGTTTCGGTGTTCTTCGGCCTGTCCGGAACCGGCAAGACCACCCTGTCGGCGGATCCCCGCCGACGGCTGATCGGCGACGACGAGCACTGCTGGAGCGACAACGGCGTATTCAACATCGAAGGCGGCTGCTACGCCAAGGTCATCGACCTTGACCCCCGGGCCGAGCCGGAGATCTACAATGCCATCCGTTTCGGCTCCATCCTGGAGAACGTCGTCTTCGACCCGGAGACGCGGCAGGTGGACTACCGCGATAACAGCCTCACCGAGAACACCCGCTGCTCCTACCCGGTGGAGTTCATCGACAACGCCAAGATTCCGTGCATCGGCGGCACCCCGTCGAACATCATCTTCCTGACCTGTGACGCCTTCAGCGTGCTGCCGCCGGTGAGCCGCCTCAACCCGGCCCAGGCCATGTACCACTTCATCAGTGGTTACACGGCCAAGGTTGCCGGCACCGAAATGGGCGTCACGGAGCCGGAGGCCACCTTCTCGGCATGCTTCGGGGCACCGTTCCTGGTCTGGCACCCCACCCGCTACGCCGACCTGCTGGCCGAGCGCATCCGCAACAGCGGCGCCAACGTGTGGCTGGTGAACACCGGCTGGACCGGCGGTCCTTACGGGCAGGGGCAGCGCATGAGCCTGGCGCACACCCGCGCCATCATCGACGCCATCCACGACGGCTCCCTGGCCGAGGCCGAGACCACGCCGGATCCGGTGTTCGGCGTGGCCGTGCCCACGTCCTGCCCCGGCGTGCCCAGCGAAGTCCTGACGCCGGCGAACACCTGGGAAGACAAGAACGCCTACCGGGAGATGGCGGCACACCTGGCGCAGCTGTTCCAGAAGAACTTCCAGGCCTACGCGGATCAGGCCAGCGAAGAGCTGCGCAATGCCGGCCCGCAGGTACCGGACAGCAAGGTCAAGCGTTCCGGCACCGCCTGAGCGGGCGGTAACGACGCATCCCGTCAATTGATCCGGCAGCCACCGTCCGTCGACGGTGGCTGCCAGTAGTCGATACCGTCGGCATGGACAGCCGCCGCGTCCGCCAGTAGCGCGCGCATGGGCGCGCCCCGCCCTGCCCCGGTCCGCTGGAACAGGTGGGCCGGGCAGTCGCAGTCCGAAGCACCGAACCCCGGCACGGGCACCTCGAGCCAGCTCGCCGCAGCCAGCGCCCGAGCCCACACATGTTCCCGACGCTGGCCGTCCGCCAGCCACCAGGCCGCCGTCACGTCCGCCAGTTGACGCAGGTGGTCCACATGCCATTGCCTGCGCTCCAGCGGCCGCGTATGTCGCCCGAGCCGTCCACGCAGGCCGCCCGGCCCAAGGGCGCTGCCCACATAGAAGAACACACCGGCGGGCAGATTCACCCACCCCAGCCGGCCAATGCGGCAGGCACCCGCCTGGATCGCCTCCAGCCTGAGCACGTAGGTCCCGCCAATGGCAGGAAACCGTGCACGTGTTGCCACCGCGCCCATTGAATTCCTCCCGGATGCCCCCACACCTGTTTCCCAGCAACCCGGCCACCGGGAACACACCTGCCACCTCATGGAGGCACCATGTCCGCACCGCAGATCCTGATAATTGTGACCAGCGCCGATACCATGACCAGCGGCAAACAGACCGGGCTCTGGCTGGAAGAGTTTGCCGTGCCGTACCAGATCTTCAAGCAGCACGGCGCCGAAGTCACGGTGGCGAGCCCGCGCGGCGGCGCGACCCCGGTGGACCCCCGCAGTACCCCGGACGATGCCCAGAAGAAGGAGTGGCAGGAGGCCGAGCAGCGCCTGCAGAACACCCGCACTCTCGGGGACGTCCAGGCGGCCGACTACGACGCGGTGTTCCTGCCAGGGGGGCACGGCACCATGTTCGATCTGCCGGAAAACCCGCAACTGGTGACGCTGCTGGAGGCGTTCGCAGTCGGAGACAAGGTCATTGCGGCGGTCTGCCACGGCCCGGCGGGGCTCGTCGGCGTCAACGGCAAGGACGGCCGGCCGCTGGTAGCGGATCGCCGGGTCGCCGTCTTCACCGATGAAGAAGAGCGCGCCGTGGAACTGGACCAGGACGTACCGTTCCTGCTGGAGACCCGCATGCGGGAACTCGGTGCTCAGGTCGAGCCGGCACCGGCGTTCCAGGTACATGCGCTGCGCGACGGTCGCCTGGTCACCGGCCAGAACCCGCCGTCCAGCGCCCGCACCGCGGAGCTGACCCTGGAAGCCCTGACAGCGGACTGAGCGCGTGGCTGTCCGGCTTCGGGGAAACGCGGGCCGTGGTCCGCGTTTCCTCAGGAGCGCCGCAGGGTCTGCTGGAGCACCAGGCCCAGAACGATCAGGCCCAGGCCGACAAACGTGGACGCCAGGATGTGCTCCCCCACCAGCAGTCGGATGAAAACCAGGGACAGGAACGGCGACAGGAAGATCAGGTTACCGATCCGCGAGGCACTGCGGGTCAGGCGCATGGCGCCCAGCCACAGGGCAAAGGCGAGCCCCATCTCGAACATGCCGACATAGGCCGCTCCCATGAGCCCCCGCCAGTCATCCGGCACCAGTCCCGCGGTCAGCGCACACACCAGTAACACCACCGGGGTCGCCATGGCGAAGTTGCTGAACAGCGCCACCAGTGGCGGGCGATGGTCCCGCGCGGACCCGATCCAGTAGAGCGCCCAGAGCACCGTACTTCCAAGCGCGAGAAGAACGCCCACGGAATTGGCAAATTCCGGAGCGAAGACGTCGCCCCGGGTTGCGATCACCCAGACGCCGGCATAGGCAATCACGCCACCGATCACGTCCCAGCGGCTCAGGCGTTGCCCCAGCAGAGGGATGGACAGCAGCGCCAGGGTGAACGCCCAAGTGTAGTTCAGCGGCTGCGCCTCCTGCGCCGGCAACCGGTCATAGGCCTCGAACAGCACCACGTAGTAGAGAAAGGGATTGCACAGACCCAGCACCAGGGACCGCAACGCGTCCCGGCGCGCCGTCGCCAGCAGTGCCGGCAGCTGGCCGGTAGCCAGCAACAGCGCCCCCAGGGTGAGCAACGACACCACGCTTGCCCACGCCAGCAGCTGGATGGGCTCCAGGTACTCCAGCGAGAGCTTGAAGGCGGTGGCCACCGTGGACCACAGCAGCACGGCTCCCAGCGCCAGCAGCGTTGCTCGGGTTTCCTGCGCCACGGCACCTCCTCGATGGCAGCCCCTGCGCCCCGAGACAGGGCGTTGATAACGCGTTACTGTGAAGTGTCATCCTGAGCGCGGCAAATCGCCTCAACGGACACGGGGAGGCCGTCCATGAGCGAAACCCGGCATCTGCTTGTGGTCGCCCATGCGCCGTCACCGAACACGCAGAAGCTGGTGGATGCGGTGCTGCGAGGGGCGTGCCACGAAGACGTGGAAAACGTGAGTACCCGCCATGTGCCGCCGCTGGAAGCCGGCCCCGACGACGTGCTCGCCGCACACGCCGTCATTCTCGGCACCACCGAGAACCTGGGTTACATGAGCGGCGCCCTGAAGGACTTCTTCGACCGCATCTACTATCCCTGCCTGGAGGAGACCCAGGGGCTGCCCTACGCGCTCTACGTGCGCGCGGGCCGGGACGGCACTGGCACCCGCCGGGCGGTGGAGTCCATTGTCACCGGGCTGCGCTGGCAACCGGCCCAGGAGCCGCTGATCTGCCGCGGTGAATTCCAGGACCAGTTCGTGACGGACTGTGAGGAACTGGGTCTGTACATGGCCGCCGGACTGGACGCCGGCATTCTTTAGCAAGACTGATCACCCCGCAGCTCCGGGCTTCGACGCCGTTCGGCGGATCCCTTGCCCGACCGCCCATCTTGCAATATCGATACATAAACTGTACAAATTCGAGCTCGACCAGTGACCGGAGTACGGGATGTCCAGCGAGTTCAGCACGCTCATCGTGAGCTTCAGCACCTATGTCGGCCAGCGCGCCAGGCAGTGGCAGGAACATGGTCTCGGAGCCACGCCCGCCGGGCTGCAGAGTCTGGAAGAGTGGGCGCTGCGCAGCGGGGAGCTGGCACGTTCCTTTGACCATCTGCACGAGCACGAGAGCTTCGCCCGCGACAGCGACCATCCCCGTCCCTGCGAGCAGCTGCGCACGGCGGCCGAGGAACTCGAGTCTCTCAGCCTCACACTGCGCAACAACCTCGAGCGTCTGAGCGGAACAGGTTCAACACCGCCCGCAGGCTTCGAGGCCGCCATCCGTTGCCTGGACCAGCTCCGCTACACCATGATCGAACTGCATCACCGACTGCCCGGGGCATCCGCCGAAGGGGACACCTCCAGCACGGGAGTGCTGGCCGACGCCTGCTGACCGTCGACGGGTTGCAGGCGGGGCGTGCCTGCTGTTGAATGCGGACTTCCCGGCCCGAGGATTGTGTTGTGGAAGTGTCGGCTTTCGATATTCAGCGACCGTTCGATCCTGCCCTCGAGCCACTGCCGTGCGCCGACGAACACGGCTGGTGGTTCCTGTTTCGTCAACGCGACCTGCTGCTGAGGCGGCTGGACGAACGGCGGGTGGAGCCACTCCATGGTGCCGGAGACCCGCGCCCGCGCCATGCCGACCGGCCGGAGCCGCATTTTCTCGGGCGTCTGGACGGGACACCCTGCTTCGCCGCCGAACTCGCCGGCGCTGCGCCTGGTGGGGAACTCATCGAGCGCGACCTGTTCCGGCTCCATGGCCGCATGGACACCGACCTGTTCCTGTTGGCCGGGCGCGCATTCCAGATCCTGGAGTGGGATCGCAATCACCGTTTCTGCGGGCGCTGCGGCACGGCAACCTACCGCGCCGAGGTTCAACGGGTGCGAGTCTGCCCTGCCTGCGGCTACAGCCAGTTCCCGAGGCTGACGCCAGCCATGATGGCCCTGGTCAGTCGGGGGCGGGAATTACTGCTCGCCAGCGCGCCCCGATTCCCGGAAGGTTTCTACAGTGTCCTGGCCGGCTTTACCGAGCCGGGAGAGACGCTGGAGGCGTGCGTGCGCCGGGAAGTGCGCGAGGAAGTCGGCCTGGAAGTGGCGAACATCCGCTACTTTGCCTCCCAGTCCTGGCCGTTCCCGCACTCGCTGATGGTCGCTTTCATCGCCGATTACGCCGGTGGAGAGATCCAGGTGGACGGCGAGGAGATCCTGCACGCCGACTGGTTCACGCCGGAGAATCTACCGCAGGTGCCCGGCGAGATGTCCATCGCCGGGCACCTGATCCGGTGGTTCGTGAACCAGCATCGCCAATGATCAGAATCGGAACCGGTATTCCTGCATGCCGTTGCTGAGCAGCACCGAACGATCCAGGCGCCAATCGGCCAGCAGCCGCTGCAGTTCCCCGCTGCTGTGGCGGGGTGGCCGCACACCCGGGTCATTGGCCGGTGGCCGATCGCTGCGGACACCACCCGCCGCCAGACTGTACGCCTGGGGTCGCGACGGGATCGCAGCCGCACCATAGGCGATCACCATGTGCAGGGCCGTCCCGGGCACGGCGAGTGACGCCAGATGCTGCCCCAGGGCACGAATCCCTCCGTGGGAGAGATAATCCGGCAGTCCCCAGCACAGGATCAGTTCGCTGGCGGCAAACGAACGAGCTGGCAGCGCGCGGCGCAGGTACTCCTCCGCTCCGCCCCCCTGCAAGACGCCATCGCCATCGGCATCGGCGAGCTCCAGCAGGGCACCGGCGATGCCGAGCCGGCAACGGTACCCGTCCAGGTACGCCACCGTGGCGGACCGGGGAGGCCCCAGATCCAGCAGCGTCATGCGCTGATCGCTGTCCAGGCAACTCAGGGTTTCCGCCAGCAGTGGCACCTGCAGCAGGTCACTGCCGGCCCGGGAGGACGAGGACGCCGCATCCGCTTTCACTGCCATCAAGCACGCCCGCACACCGATTCGGGAACCGCCGTCACGGGGCCGTCAGGAGCCGCTTCCGGCGCCGCTCTTGCCGGTGGCAGCATCACTGCTTCCCGACTTCCCGCTCTGCTCGCCGCCCTGCTCCTTGGCTGCCTTGCCGCTGCCGGCGCCCGGTTCCGGTGCCGCGGTGCCCGCGGAACCGGAGCCTGCCGATGCACTGGTGGAGGCGCCGCCACCCGGTGGTATGGACGTGCCTTTGCCTGAGCCCGTCGTCGCCTTGGCTGTCGCCGGGCCAGAGGGTCTGCCCATGGCAGCGGCCACGGCGTCGGCGTCCATTTCGATGGCCCCCTTGAACATGGCGCCATCCTCCAGGCTCACCCGCGGTGCCGTGATATTGCCGCGCACTCTCGCGCTGCTACGGATCGCCACCCGCTCGACGCCATAGAGGTCGCCCTCCACCGTACCCTCAACGATGACGTTGTGGGCGTAGAGATCCGCCTCCACCTGCCCCTTGGCACCGATGGTCAGGCTATGGTCCTGCAACTGCACGGCACCTGTAACGTGCCCCTCGATGAGCAGGTCCTCTTCGCCCTTCAGCGTGCCGTCGATGTGAATGGACGGCCCGATCACGGCCGCTTCGCGACGGCGCACACCGCCCTGCCCAGGTGCTTCCCAGTCCTGCGCCACCGGTGCCACGGGCGCAGTTTCCGGGAGTTCATCTTCTGGCCGATCACGGTCGTGCCCGCTCCCTCGCTTCCCGATATCGAACATGGCCATGAGCCCTTAACCTCCAATACGTCTCTGAGTCTCGTCAGTCCCGGACGAAGCCCCGGGGAGTGTGCAACGGTAACCGCAACCACGAGGACCGGATAACTGTCACTGCCCGACGACAGCATCTCCGGACCGACACACCCACCGACTGCGCCATTCGGCGCGGGATAGCGAGCCTGCACATGCCTAGGTACAGTGTAGGGCAACGGGGGCGTTGTGCACCCGCACGGCGCCCGCGAGCAAACCATCCACAACACGGGAAGTGAATCCATGCAGAGTTCCTTGATCCGTCGCCTTCTGGCCTTGCCCCTGATCGCCGTGCTTATTGTCAGCGGCGTTGCCGTGCAGACCGCCGCAGCCGGCATCGTGGGCACCGAAACCGCCCTGGAGCAGCCGGTGGGGAGCGAACAGCAACGCCTGATCGGACTCCTGGAGCGTGAGGATGTCCAGGAGCAGCTGGTCGCCCGCGGTGTTGACCCGGAGCATGCCGCCGAGCGCGCGGCGAGTCTGTCCAACGCCGAGGCCGCAGAGCTCACCGCCCAGATCGATGCCCTGCCCGCCGGTGGCAGCGCCGTGGTCCTGCTCCTGGTGATCATCCTCCTGCTGCTCGTGCTGCGATGACCGGTCGCTCGCTGCTGGCTGCATTGGGTCTGGCGGTCCTGGCGGGCTGCGCCACCGGCCCGGCACCGGAGAAGGCAGGTCTGGACGACGCGGCAGCGGGGCTGCCGCCCCAGGTGGAGCTCACGGACGTGCCGTTTCACCCGCAGGACGCATACCAGTGCGGCCCCGCTGCCCTGGCCACCATGATGAATGTCGCTGGCGTGGACATTGACGCCGACACCCTGAAGCCGGAGGTCTACCTCCCCGCTCGCCAGGGGAGCCTGCAGCCGGAACTCCGCGCAGCCAGCCGCCGCCAGGGACTGGTGCCTTACCCACTGGAGCCGGACTTCGTTGATGTACTGCGGGAGCTGGCGGCGGGGAACCCGGTTCTGGTGCTGCAGAACCTGGCACTGGAGGCGTACCCCGTCTGGCACTACGCGGTGGCGGTGGGCTACGACCTGGAAGCGCAGGAGATCATCCTGCGCTCCGGCACCACCCGGCGCGAGACGCTGTCGTTCCGCCGGTTCCTGCAGACCTGGCGCGGCGGCGATCACTGGGCCATGACCCTGCATCCGCCAGGGGAGTTGCCGGCCACCGTCGACGGCGATGTCTATCTGCGGGCGGTGGCGCCGCTGGAGAACGTCGCCCCGGACGCGGCGCAAGCAAGCTACGAGCACGCCGCGCAGAGCTGGCCGGAGCACGCGATGCCGCACCTGGGTCTCGGGAACCTGGCCTACGCCCGCGCTGCGTACGCCGACGCCGAAACCCACTACCGCCAGGGTCTCCAGCGCGACCCGGACGCCACGGCGCTCCATCACAACCTGGCCTGGGCGCTGCTGCAACAGGACGACGACGAGGCCGGACTGAAACATGCCCGGCGTGCCGCGGCCCTGGCCAGGACGGGAGAATCCCATTACTACACGGCGCTGGAGGCGGCGCTGGGCCGCCGCTGACGGCCCCCGCTCCCTCGCCCGGAGGAGAAGACGACATCATGGCGCGACTCGAGTGGTTTTTCGACGTCATCTGCCCCCACGCCTTTCTTGCCGCATCCCGGATGGAGACGCTGGCACGGGCAACGGGGCACGAGCTGTTGCTCCGCCCGGTGTCCCTGGCACGTCTGTACGAGCGCCAACGTCTGCCGTCGCAACCGGAACAGCAATGGCCGGAGAACAAGCGGACGCTGTTCCGCAGGGATGCCCACCGCCAGGCCGAACTCGCCGGCCTGCGTCTGCGGGGGCCTTTGGAGCGGCCGGTGACCGAAAGCGCTCTGGCACAGCGGTTACTGGCCGGTGCGCCGGAGGAAGCACGCGCCCCCCTGATGCACGCGCTGCTCAGTGCGGCCTGGGAGCGGGGCAAACCCCTGGACGACGAAGGCCTGTTGCGGCGCCTCGCCGATGACCATGGGGTCGACCCCGCACTGGCGGAAGCCCCGGACAGCCTGGAGGCGCTGGAGGACAACACCGAGGAGGCGCTGGCACGAGGCGTCTTCGGTGTGCCCACGGCCGTTCTGGGCGATGATCTCTGGTGGGGCGCGGACCGGTTGCCCTTCGTGGCTGCAGCACTGGGCGGCGCACTGCCGACACAGACATCGTACCCGGACGGTCATCGCCGGCGGCTGGAGGTCTTCCACGATTTTTCCAGCCCGTTCTCCTATCTCGCCTGCACCCAGGTGGAGCGCATTGCCGCTGAGCACGGCGCGGAGCTCGTCTGGCGCCCGATGCTGCTGGGCGCGCTGTTCAAGTCCATCGGCACGCCGATGATCCCGCTTCAGGCCATGAGCACCAACCGTCAGGCCTGGGGTGTCCGGGACATGACGCTGTGGGCCGACGAATGGGACGTGCCATTCCGCTTCACCAGCCACTTCCCGTTGAATACCGTCCTGGCGCTACGGGTCTCTGCAGTCGCGCCGGAGCTGATCCAGCCGCTGTATCGCGCCGCGTGGGTCGAAGACCGGGATCTCGGGGACCAGGGCACGGTGTCGGCCATCATCCGGGAGGACGGGCTGGATCCGGCGGACGTGCTCGACCGCGCCACGGCGGAAGACAACAAAACCCTGATCAAGGAGAACACCGCCAGGGCGGAAGCCCTGGGGGCCTGCGGCGCACCCACGCTGGTGGTGGACGGCGAGCTTGTGTTCTGGGGTCAGGACCGCCTGGATATGGTCG
>SKYZ01000076.1 GCA_007127625.1 Aquisalimonas sp.
GAACCCGCCGGCGGATTCGCGAGAACATCGGCTGGGCGTTCCTCTACAACGCGATCGCGGTACCGCTCGCGGTGTTCGGGTTGATAAATCCGTTCTTCGCGGCCGCCGCGATGGCAGCGAGCAGCGTTCTCGTCGTCACGAACTCGCGGAGATCCGTCTTCCGTTGAACGGAGTCATCGATACGTTCCGCTCCCGCCGATCAGATGTGAACGGATCGGATCTCGCGTTTGATCGTCTCGCCCGCCTCGTTCCGGTAATCGACGCTGAACTCCTTGCCGGTTCGCGTCTCTTCTAACTCCGCCGGATGTATCTCGAACGCGTAGGGTGGCTCCTCGACGGTCGCGATCGGCTCTCCGCCCGACGTGACGACGATGTGATCGAACCCGGCGGCGTTTTCGATCTGGCAGGCGACCACCTCGTCCACATCGCAGACCAACTCGCCGCGAACGTCGGTGCTCCCCCCGGGTTGGACCACCGACGTGAACTCAAGCATCATGATTCCGGGGGTGAACGCCCCGAAGAGCACGACCAGGGTAAAGAATACTGTCAGGTTTATTTTCCCCGAGTTCCGCGCGAACAGTCGCGCGAGCGGGTGTTGTCCTGCACGACGAAGCCGGATGGTGAGCGGGACCACGACGAAGTGGGTGAGCGGTCCCCACACGATCAGCAAGAACCCGTACGCCATCGGGTAATGAAGGATCGTCCACTCCGGCTGTACCGACAGAAGCACCGAGCCACCGGTCCAGAGGAAAAAGCCCAAAAAGACGAGCGCCCCGCTTTTGAGCCATCGCCACGTCGGCGTGTTCGCGTAATACACGCTCAACAGATCACGCCACATCCGTCTGAGAAACCACCGTACTGTTCGCGGTTTGCGTTTCGTTGTCATCGTGGTGTTACTCCGGTCGCCTCGGAAAACTGAAACGACAGCACCTGTGAGAGAGATCGATCGAAGCGGATGGCGATCTCTGGATCATCAGGCACCGATCGACCACAGTTGGGTGAGCAAGAACCAGTTGAGGACGTAGAGGACGACGAACGTCGCCATGAAGATCAGACAGAGCGTGAACGTCCCCCGCATATCGGCCGCGTGAACCGGCTGTCCGCCATCGGGTTCCAGTCCGCCATCAGGACGTAAGTCACCGTCATCACCAGTTTCGAGTCTGCTACCAAGGAGTAACGATCCGACGGCGACGAGGACGAATAGCACGCCGCCGAGGATCGCGAGCACGGCGAAGATCCCGAAAATCGTCATCAACGGCGCCGCCGCCGAGATACTGAACTCCGTCCCCGGGATGTTCCGCACGACGCTCGAGGTCCGACGCGGAACGCCATAGAGGATGCCGAGGTACATCATCACCAACGTCGCAATGCCCATGGCCCCGGCGTAGAAATACGGGACGAGCGTGGCGAGCGTTCCGGAGATGAACTCTTTGCGGAACATGGTTTTGATGACGAAAAAGACGAGACCGAAAAACGCCAGCGTCGTCCCGAGCGCGACCGTCCCGTGGAAGTGTCCAACCGTCGCGAACGTGTTGTGCCACGTCATGTTCAACTGCAACTGCCCCATCAACACGCCCGTGATCCCACCGACGAACCCGAACAGGATGATGCTGAAAATCGTCGCCGAAAACACCGGGTTCTTCCACGGCGCAGACGTCAACCACCCGAACAGCCCGCCGCCGAGCCCGCGCTGGCGACGGCCCGCCTCCAATCCCGCCGGAATCGCGAACGCGTGAATCATACTCGCGAACGCCGCCCCGTAAAACGCGTACGACGTGTTAAAAATCCGCCACCCGACCGACACACCCGGATCGACCATCAAGTGATGCGCCGCCCCCAGATTGATGAAGAACAGATACAACACGAACGCCGACCGCGAAACCTTCTCCGACACCACGACCGCCCCGCCCACGACGTGCGTCAGGAAATACCACACCGTGATCATCGCCAACAAATTGATCTGTTGAGTCCCGTGACCGACCATCCAGTAGAGCTGGCGATAAATCCCCGTGTTGATCGTCTCGATCACGCCGATCTTCCAAATGAAGGCGTAACTGAACGCGGCGATGCCGCCGAGAATTGCTTGGACGGCGATGATGCTCGTGATGAACGCGCCGAAGGTCACCAGCGGAAGCGTCTTCGTCGCTGCCCCGCGCTTTTCCTGCCAGATGGTGACGAAAAACGGCAGCGCCGCCACGGTCGCACCGACCAAGAATAAAATCGCGCTCGCGTAGAATCCGGTCGGGATGTTCAACGGGACGTACGCGGTGAGAAGCGGCGCTTCCTCCGCGCCCGAGGCCGTCCACATAAAGTAGTTGATGCTGATGGCACTCGCGACCATGATGGTCCAGCCGGCTTTCGCGACCTTGGTCAGCGGGAGTCGCCGTCCGAGCACGATCGGGCCGCCGACGTAGAGGATGGCGATCTCCATGAACACCATCCAGAAGATGAGGATGTTCCACGCGTGCATGCTCAGATGTCTGTAGTAATCGGCTTCGGGGACGAGCCCGATGAGTTCCCAGCGGGTGAGCGCGACGGTGAGTGCGAAGATTCCGCCGATGACGAGCGCGATGACGGCGGTCAGTCCGAAGAGTTTGACGTGGTTTTCGGCGGTGCGGTGGATCGAGAGGCCGGTGACCGAGCAGGTTCTGAAGCCGTCGTCGTCGTAGTCGTTGTCGAAGAGCTGTCGGATGAGTTGCACCATTTCAGGCTTCCTCCACGATGAGTCGGCCGTGCATGCCGTTGTGGCCGCGGCCGCAGAACTCGTTGCAGATGACGTGATACGTGCCGGGTTCGTCGAAGGTCATCGGGATGATCCACTCGTGATCGGGGAAGATCTGGAGGTTGATCTGTTTACTGAGCGTTTCTTCGGGGCGGATCGAAAAGCCGTGTTGGACGTCGTAGGCGCCGAGGTGGATATCGTACTCGCGGTCGGCTTCGAGCACGACCGGGAGGCCGTCCCAATCGAAGCGTCGGCCGGCGATA
>SKYZ01000450.1 GCA_007127625.1 Aquisalimonas sp.
GATGCTCTACCAGCTCGCCAGTTCCCGGGACAGCGCCGCTGATGCGCTCAAGCTGCTCCACGAGCTCCAGGTTCACCAGGTCGAGCTGGGCCTGCAACACGAGCAAATGGTAATGGCGGAACAGGAGATGGCGGCGAGCCTGGAGCAATGTCGCGATCTCTTCGAGTGGGCCCCGCTTGGCTATTTCACGGTAGCCTTGGACGGTGCCGTCATGGACGTCAATCGCGCCGGCGTCAGTTTGCTCGGCATCGGTCGGCAGGCTGCGGTGGGTCGCAACTTTGCCTGGTTCCTCAGCAACGAGAGCCGAACGGCGATACGGGATCTGTTCGATGCGCTACCTGGCCATGACGAACGCGCCAGCTGCCAGGTCCGCTTCAACCACAGCGGCCTGGCGGCCCACATTGCCGCTTCGGTGCCCCCGAGCCGCGATGTGGTGCTGTTGATCGTCTCGGAACAGCAGGGTTCCGGCGAGGATTGACGGGGCCCGATGCCATGACCACGCCCCGAATCGTGGGTCTGGGCGCCTCGGCGGGTGGGTTGTCCGCGCTGGAAGCCTTTCTTGCGCACGTCTGGCCTGACAGTGGCCTGGCCTATGTCGTGGTCCAGCACCTGGATCCCACCCAGAAGGCGTTGCTGCCCGAGCTCCTGCAGCGGGTCACCACCATGCCCGTGCATGAGGCGGAGCAGGGCATGGCGGTGGCCCGCGACACCGTGTACGTCATTCCGCCCAATACCGAACTGAGTCTGGCGGCCGGCACACTGCAGCTGGCGAGGCCCATCGAGCCGCGCGGCATGCGTCTGCCCATCAACGTGTTCTTCTCGTCCCTGGCGCGGACGCTCGGCGGACGCGCCATCGCCGTGATCCTGTCCGGCATGGGCGCGGACGGCACCCTGGGCATGCAGGCGGTCAAGGCGGTGGGTGGCCTGACCCTGGTCCAGCAACCGGAGTCGGCCCAGTTCGACGCCATGCCGCAAAGCGCGATTGCGGCCGGGTGCGCCGACATCGTTGCCGTGCCCGAGGAGTTGGCGGCGCGCATCCAGGCCCATGTGGACAGGGTCCCGGAGCCCGTGGCCGCGGTGGACGACGCCGGGCGCAGCGCGGGACCGACGGAGCCGGTGGAACGTATCCTCCGTTCCTTGCGGCAACACACGCGGCATGACTTCTCCCTCTACAAACCCAGCACCCTGCATCGCCGCATCGAGCGTCGCATGACCATCCACGGGATCGACACGTTGTCGCTCTATGCCGACCTGCTGGAGCAAAGCAAGCAGGAAGTCGATCTGCTGTTCAAGGAGCTGCTGATCGGCGTCACCAGTTTCTTTCGTGACCCGGATTTCTGGGCGTACCTGGTCGAGACGGCACTGCCGGATCTGCTCGTGCAACGCCCGAAGTCCGAGCCGTTGCGGGCCTGGGTGGTGGGGTGCTCCACCGGAGAAGAGGCCTATTCACTGGCCATGGCGTTCTGTGAAGCGGCGGATGCCGTCGCCCAACCCGCGCCGACGCACATGCAGATCTTTGCCTCGGACCTGAGCCCGGACGCCATCGCCACCGCGCGTCGCGGTGAGTATCCGCTGTCCGTTGGCGATCAGCTCTCGCCGGAGCGCCTGGCCCGGTTTTTTACCCGCCACGAGAACCATTACCAGGTGAACATCGGGATTCGCGACATGGTGCTGTTTGCTCAGCACGATGTGGTGCTGGATCCGCCCTTCACCAAGCTCGATGTGGTGGCATGCCGCAATCTGCTCATCTACTTTGATGGGGCGCTCCAGCGCAGGCTGATTCCGCTGTTCCACTATTGTCTGCGCCCCGGCGGGTTGCTGCTGCTGGGCAGTTCCGAGACCGTGGGCCGACAGACACACCTGTTCACGCCGTTACGGTCGCCCCTGCGCATCTATTCACGGCAGGAGACCCCGGCCATTGAAGGCCCCGAGTTCCTGTTAAAATCCTTTCCCCCGTTGTCCCGGGCGACCAGGGAGCATGCCGTGCCGACTCCAGACTTTCCCGACGACAAGGTCGACAACGTCCAGGCGGCCGCCGATCATGTGCTGCTCCAGGTGTACGCACCGGCTGCCGTTCTGCTCAACAGCGAAGGCGATATCGTCTACATCAGCGGACGCACCGGCAAGTATCTGGAGCCCGCAGCGGGCAAGGCCAACTGGAACATCCACGCCATGGCCCGTCCGGGGCTGCGCGCTCCCATCGTCCAGACGCTCAAGCAGGCCCGTGAGCAGGCGGAGCCCGTCCATCTCCACGGCCTGAAATTGACGGATGAAAACGCCGGGCAGACCGTCGACGTCACCGTGCAGGCCCTGCATGAACCCGCCGCTCTGCGCGGCATGACCATGGTGGTTTTCCGGGATGTTGCCCGGGCACCCAAGCGGCGAGGGAAAGGGGGCCAGAGCGCCCTGGAAGCGGCCCACGAGGCTGAAGTCCAGCAGTATCGGGACGAGATCATCGCCCTGCGCGAAGAGGCACGGGTCTCGCGGGAAGAGCTTCAGTCATCGAACGAGGAACTGCAGTCGACCAACGAGGAGCTGCAATCCACCAACGAGGAACTCACCACCTCGAAGGAGGAGATGCAGTCCATGAACGAGGAACTGCAGACCATCAACAACGAGCTGCACGCGAAGCTGGATGATCTGGCCCTCGCCCAGAGCGACATGCAGAACGTTCTCAACAGCATCGAAATCGCCATCGTGTTTCTCGATCAGAGCCTGAACGTCCGGCGCTACACGGAGCGCGCATCGGGTGTCTTCAATTTGCGGGAAAGCGACATGGGCCGCCCGCTGAGTGACCTGACCACGACCCTGGAATACCCCGACCTGAATGACGATGCGGCTGAAACCCTGCGCACCCTGGTGCCGACGGAGAAACAGATCATGGCCGGCGACGAGCGCTGGTTCTCCGTGCGCATCATGCCCTACCGCAGGCTGGACAACGTGATCGACGGTGTTGTCATCACCCTGTTCGACATCACCGA
>SKYZ01000396.1 GCA_007127625.1 Aquisalimonas sp.
CAAGGTGGGCGGGGTGATTCGCGTAATGCGTAGGCTGGATGTTTACATCCACCTTCCACGTCAGCCGCTCAGCACGACGGCGCCCCACTGTAGGAGCGGCGCAAGCCGCGACCAGCCGCCACGGAGCGTCGGCTTACACCTGGGCGCCGAGCGCCCGTGCGACCTTCGACGCCGGTTCGCGGCCGAGTTCTGCGGAGATCCACCGTCCCGCGGAGGCCAGGGCCTGCAGATCCACCCCGGTGGTGACGCCCATGCCGTCGAGCATGTACACCACGTCCTCGGTGGCCACGTTCCCGGATGCGCCCTTGGCGTAGGGGCAGCCGCCGAGCCCGGCGACGGAGGAGTCCACGGTGGCCACCCCCAGTTCCATTACCGCATACAGGTTCGCCAGGGCCTGGCCGTAGGTGTCGTGGAAGTGGGCGGCGATGGCATCCATGGGCACGTGCGCCGCCACGGCCTCCACCATGCGCTGGGCCTTGAGGGGCGTACCGGTGCCGATGGTGTCGCCCAGGGAGATCTCGTAGCAGCCCATGGCGTAGAGAGCGTTGGCCACGTGGGCCACGGTGGCCGGGTCGATGTCGCCCTCGTAGGGGCAGCCCAGCACGCAGGAGACGTAGCCGCGCACGCGGATGTCGCGGGCGCGGGCGGCCTCAACCACCGGGCGGAAACGCTCCAGGCTCTCATCGATGGAGCAGTTGATGTTCTTCTTCGAGAAGCTCTCGGAGGCGGCGCCGAACACGGCGACCTCCTCGGCGCCGGCATCGGCCGCGGCCTCGAAGCCTTTCATGTTGGGTGTGAGCACCGGGTAGTTGACCCCGGGTTTGCGCCGGATGGCGCGCAGCACCGTGTCGTGGTCGGCCATCTGCGGCACCCACTTCGGCGAGACGAAGGCGGTGGCCTCCACCGTGGGCAGGCCGGCGTCAGCAAGCCGGTGGATGAGTTCCAGCTTGGTCTCGGTGGTGAGGGTGCCGGGCTCGTTCTGGAGGCCGTCGCGGGGGCCGACTTCGACGATGCGAACGTGTTGTGGCAGGGGCATGGGGCCTCCGGTGTTGCGATTGCCGTGTCGGTTCCGGTCGCGAATTGCGCCGCTCCTGCAACGCCGACCGGAGTGCCGTGCCGACTCGTAGGGCGGACCTTCAGGTCCGCCGTTTCGGGACATGCAAGCCAAGGTGGCTCATCGAAGCCTGATCGGCGGACCTGAAGGTCCGCCCTACGCCTTGATGCACCTCTACGCCGTTGATCGAAGCCGTCGAAGGTGCATCACGGTGCACCCGGCGCGGGTCGCGTTCGACGGTGTAGGAGCGGCGCCAGCCGCGACCCGTCCATCATTCCTCCGCCGCGATGGCGAGGAGTTCCGCGCCTTCGGAGACCTGGTCGCCTTCGCGGAAATTGACCTTTTCCACCTTGCCGGAGACGAAGGCGCGGATGGTGTGCTCCATCTTCATGGCTTCGAGCACCATGAGCGCGGCGCCTTCCTCCACGTGATCGCCTTCGTTGACCATCACCTGCAGCACGGTACCCGGCATGGGGGCCGTCAGGCTGCCTTCGCGGACTTCGTCGGCCATGCCGGCGGCCAGCGGGTCGTGGATGACCAGTTCCCGGTCTTCCTCGCCAATGGACACGCGCAGGCGATCGTCGGTCTGCAGGGCCTGGGCGTCCAGGTGCACGCCATCCAGCACCACCCGCAGGCGACCGTCCGCCGCCAGCGTGCCTTCGGCGCGTGCGGTGCCACCGGGCAGGTCCAGCAGGAAGCAGTCGCGGCGATAATGGGCCACGACTTCCAGATCCTGCTCGCCGTCCAGGAAGTGGAGGACATGGTGGTTGTCGCTGTTGGGTTGCCAGCCGTCGGTGCTGTGCCAGGGTGACCACGGATCGTTCGAGGCGCGGGCGCGTTCGGCGGCGGCCTGGTCCACGCTCAGCAGTTCGTACAGCGCCGCGACGGCCAGGAGCCGGTCGGACGGCGGCGCCCACTCCGGGAAGAGTTCGGCGCGATAGGTCTCGATGAACCCGGTGTCCACGCCCCCCTCGGCGAACGCCGGATGAGCGGCAATGCGATCCAGGAAGCGGACATTGGTGGTGGTGCCGGCCACGGTGAACGCCTGCAGGGCATTGCGCAGCCGCAGCAGGGCGGCGGGGCGGTCGGTGTCCCAGACCACGAGCTTGGCGATCATGGGATCGTAGTGCATGGAAATCGCATCGCCCTCACGGATGCCGGTGTCGATGCGCACGTGGCGATTCTCCGTAGGTGTGCGCAGGCCGGCAACGGTGCCGATGGCCGGCAGGAAGTCCCGGTCCGGGTCCTCCGCGTAAACGCGCGCCTCGAAGGCGTGGCCGCTGAAGGTCAGGTCTTCCTGGTTGCGGGGCAGGGCGCGCCCGGCGGCGACCTGGAGTTGCCAGGCCACCAGGTCCTCGCCGGTGATCATCTCGGTGACCGGGTGCTCCACCTGCAGCCGGGTGTTCATCTCCATGAAGAAGAACTCTCCGTGGGCGTCCATGATGAATTCCACGGTGCCCGCACCCTGGTAGCCGATGGCCTTCGCCGCCGCCACCGCTGCCTCGCCCATGGCACGACGCTTGTCCTCGGACAGACCCGGTGCCGGCGCTTCCTCGATCACCTTCTGGTGGCGGCGCTGCACGGAGCAGTCGCGCTCGAACAGATGCACGGCGTTGCCGTGACCGTCGGCGAAAACCTGGACCTCCACGTGGCGCGGTTGCAGCAGGTATTTCTCCAGCAGCACGGTATCGTCACCGAAGCTGGCCCTGGCCTCGCGCCGGGCACCGTCCAGAGCGTCGCCGAACTCCTTGGGGTCATCCACCCGCCGCATGCCCTTGCCGCCACCGCCGGCGGAGGCCTTGATGAGGACGGGGTAGCCGATGTCCTCAGCCACGGACTGAAGGTGCTCGACGCTCTGGTCATCGCCGTGGTATCCCGGCACGAGCGGCACGCCTGCCTCCGCCATGATGCTCTTGGC
>SKYZ01000164.1 GCA_007127625.1 Aquisalimonas sp.
ACAGAGGTGCTTGAGCACCTTCGGAATCTCAGTCCCTTGCGGAGCGCGTCACGATGCCAACCGATAATCGACCGCTATCTCCCCACCTTCAGATCTACCGGCCTCAGTGGACGTCGGTGCTCTCGATCTCCCACCGCGTTGCGGGTGTCGCCAACAGTGTCGGTTCGCTGCTGGTCATCTACTGGCTGGTTTCCCTCGCCAGTGGACCGGACGCTTTCGCCCGCGCCCAGGGCGTGCTGGGTTCCTGGCTGGGGATGATCATCCTGTTCCTGTTCACCCTCGGCCTGTTCTACCACCTGTGCAACGGCATCCGGCACCTGTTCTGGGATGCGGGCAAGGGGTTCGACCTTGAGACCGCGCAGCGTTCGGGGATGGCCGCCGCCGGAGGCGCGGTCGTGCTGACGTTGCTGCTGTGGATCGTGGTCTTCGCCACGATGGGAGGTGCCTGATGAATTTCCGGACGGCTGTGAAGGATGCCCAGGGGCTGGGTTCGGCGAAGGACGGTGTCCACCACTGGTGGATGCAGCGTGTCACCGCGGTGGCGCTGATCGTCCTGGTGATCTGGTTCGCATTCTCGATGGCAGTGCACGCGGGGTCCGGTTACGAGGCCATGCGCGCCTGGATCGGCGCTCCGTTTACCGCGGGGGTCGCGATCCTGCTTCTGGCGACGGGGTTCTACCACGCGCAGCTGGGTCTACAGGTGGTCCTCGAGGACTACGTGGGTAACAAGGCCGTTGAGATCGCCAGCATCGTCGCCGTCAAATTCCTCGCCGCGATCCTGGCCCTGACGGGCATTCTCGCGGTGCTCAGCATCGCCTTTGGAGGCTGAACAGCATGTCCAGCTACGAAATCATCGACCATACCTATGATGTCGTCGTGGTCGGCGCCGGTGGTGCCGGGCTGCGCGCTACCTTCGGCATGGCCAATCAGGGCCTGAAGACGGCCTGCGTGACCAAGGTCTTTCCCACCCGCAGCCATACCGTGGCAGCCCAGGGCGGTGTCTCCGCCGCCCTTGGCAACATGGGCGAGGACGACTGGCGCTGGCACATGTACGACACCGTCAAGGGCTCCGACTGGCTGGGCGACCAGGACGCCATCGAATACATGTGCCGGGAGGCCATCCCGTCCATTATCGAACTGGAGCACTACGGCGTGCCGTTCTCGCGCACGGACGAGGGCAAGATCTATCAACGCCCCTTCGGCGGCATGACCACCCATTACGGAGAGGGGCGGGCGCAGCGAACCTGTGCCGCCGCCGACCGCACCGGCCACGCCATTCTGCATACGCTCTATCAGCAGGCGCTGAAGTATGAGGCGGAGTTCTTCATCGAGTACTTCGCCCTGGACCTGATCATGGACGAGGACGGCGCCTGCCGCGGCGTGATCGCCCTGAACATGCATGACGGCACCATCCACCGGTTTCGTACGCACCAGACAGTGCTTGCCACCGGCGGGTACGGTCGCTCGTACTTCTCCTGCACCTCGGCGCATACGTGCACCGGGGACGGCATGGGCATGGTGCTGCGCGCCGGTCTGCCGCTGCAGGACATGGAGTTCGTGCAGTTCCATCCCACCGGTGTCTACGGCGCCGGGTGCCTGATCACCGAAGGGGTGCGCGGCGAGGGCGGCTACCTGACCAACTCCGACGGCGAGCGCTTCATGGAACGCTACGCACCCAACGCCAAGGATCTGGCGTCCCGGGACGTGGTCAGTCGCTCCATGACCATCGAGATCCAGGAGGGGCGCGGGGTCGGTCCCAACAAGGACCACATCAACCTGCACCTGGAACACCTGGGCCCCGAGGTGATCAACGAGCGGCTGCCCGGCATCGCCGAGACGGCGCGAATCTTCGCCGGTGTGGACGTGACCAAGGCGCCGATCCCGGTGCTGCCGACGGTGCACTACAACATGGGCGGCGTGCCCACCAACTACAAGGGCGAGGTGGTCACCCTGCGCGACGGCGACCCCGATGCCGTTGTGCCCGGCCTGATGGCCATCGGCGAAGCGGCCTGTGTGTCAGTCCATGGTGCCAACCGTCTCGGCTCCAACTCGCTGCTGGACCTGGTGGTGTTCGGCCGGGCGGCCGGGCTGCGTGCCAAGGAGCTGGTAGCGGAGCAGGGCGACAACCATCGCCCGCTGCCGGCGGATTCCGCGGACTTCGCACTGGAGCGGCTGGACCGCCTGCGCAACGCCAATGGTTCAAAGCCGACGGCGGAAGTGCGCGCCGAAATGCAGGACGTCATGCAGAACTACGCCGCCGTGTTCCGCACCGGCGAGACGCTGGAGACGGGCTGCAGCAAACTGGAAGATGTGTTCGCGTCCTTCGAGGACGTGCGGGTCACGGACCGGTCCCTGATCTGGAACTCGGATCTCATCGAGACCCTGGAGCTGGATAACCTGCTGGGCTGCTCGGTCACCACCATTCAGGGCGCCCGCAATCGCACGGAAAGCCGTGGTGCGCACGCCAGGGAAGACTACACCGAGCGGGATGACGACAACTGGATGAAGCACACGCTCGCCTGGATGGACCCCAAGGGAAACACCACGATCGACTACCGTCCGGTGCACCTGAACACGCTCACCGATGAAGTCGAACCCTTCCCGCCCAAGGCGCGGGTGTACTGATTCCGACACCGGTACTGAACGAGGTTGACAGGCAATGGCAGAGTTTAAACTCCCAGTAAACTCCCGGGTGGGCGAAGGCAAGACCTGGAAGGCCCCGGACAAGGCCAGCAACGTGCGTCGCTTCCGCGTCTACCGGTGGCAGCCGGACGAAGGGCAGAATCCGCGGCTGGATACCTTCGAACTGGACATGGACGACTGCGGGCCGATGGTCCTCGACGCCCTGATCAAGATCAAGAACGAGGTGGATCCCAGCCTGACGTTCCGGCGCTCCTGCCGAGAAGGTATCTGCGGCTCCTGCGCCATGAACATCGACGGCACCAACACCCTGGCCTGTACCAAGGCGTG
>SKYZ01000106.1 GCA_007127625.1 Aquisalimonas sp.
GATCGAAACGGGCACTGAGCTGCAGCGTGGCGCCGGCGAACAGGGTGCCCAGGAACATGCTGGACAGCCCGAATACATGGGAAATCGGGAGAACACCGTAGACCCGGTCCGCCGACTGCAGATCGCGCAGGCCGCCGGAGATGGCAGCGACGAACAGCATGTTCCGGTGAGTGAGCATCACGCCCTTGGGGGTACCGGTGGTTCCCGAGGTATAGATCAGCGTGGCCACCTGCTCGGCACCATCGTGATGCACCGGCTCCGGCTGCACTTCCTCGTGCAGCGGCCCGAGGGCGATCTCACCCAGGCGCGGGGAGTTCACCCGTTCAGCTCCATAGCCATCTGCCAGGGGACCGGCGGCATCCGGCGACCCACCGGTGGTGAACACCATCAACCGCGGCTGACAGCTTCCGGCGATGGTCCCGATCTCGGCGGCGGACAGGCGGGCACTGACCACGGCGCACCAGACGTCCAGCTCGCTGGCCGCGAGAATCGTCGCCACCAGGGCCCGGCAATTCTCGTTCAGGACCATGATGCGATCGCCGGGCCGTACACCGGCCGCCGCCAGGCGCTCGCGCATCTCACCCACCGCCTCGGCGAGATCCGCATAGGTCCAGACCACGTCACCATCGACAACGGCCGTGGCCGACGGGGTGCTTTCAGCCCAGGCCAACGGGGCATGGCTGATCCGCCGCGGCAGCTCCGTAACAATGTCACTGGCCCAAAGGCCCCGGATCTGTTCGTCCGGCATCTGTGCCTCGGTCATGGTGCCCTCTTGGTTACCCGGTCAGCTCTTTCGCCATGTTACGCGCGATGACGATCTGCTGGATCTGGCTGGTGCCCTCGTAGAGCCGGAACAGCCGCACGTCCCGGTAGAAGCGCTCCACCGGGTATTCAGAGATGTAGCCGGCACCGCCGTGGATCTGCACCGCACGGTCGGCCACCCGCCCGACCATTTCCGCACAGAAGAGCTTGCAGCAGGAGGCCTCGGTGCTCACCCGCTCACCGGCATCCTTCTTGCGCGCGGCCTCGAGGACCATGGAGCGACCGGCGAAGGCCTCGGCCTTGCTGTCGGCCAGCATCGCCTGGATCAGCTGGTGTTCCGACAGGTGCTTGCCAAACTGCTTGCGCTCGGTGGCGAAGCGCAGGGCTTCGTCGATCAGGCGCTCGGCGACACCGGTGCAGACCGCAGAGATGTGGAGCCGGCCACGGTCCAGCACTTTCATGGCGGTCTTGAAACCCTGCCCCTCCTGACCACCAATGATGGCCTCGGCAGGCACGCGGGCGTCCTCGAAGATCACGTCACAGGTATGAGAGCCGCTCTGGCCCATCTTCTTGTCCGGCTTGCCCAGGGTAATGCCGGGAGTGTCGGCGTCCACCAGGAAGGCGGACACTCCGCCCGCTCCCTTCTGCGACGGATCGGTGCGCGCCATGAGCGTGAACACACTGGCATGCGGGGCGTTGGTGATGTAGCGCTTGGTACCGTTGATGACGTAATGGTCGCCGTCACGGATGGCGGTGGTCTTCACCGCGCCGGCGTCGGAACCCACGTCGGGCTCCGTGAGCGCGAAGGAACCGATGATCTCACCGGTGGCCATGCGCGGCAGGTAGCGTTCCTTCTGCTCCTTGGTGCCGTCCATGATGATGCCCTGGGAACCGATGCCGTTGTTGGTGCCCATGATGGATCGGAAGGCCGGCGAGGTATGGCCCAGTTCGAAGGCCACCAGTGCCTCCTCTTCCATGGTCAGGCCAAGGCCGCCGTATTCTTCCGGGATCGACAGGCCGAACAGGCCCAGCTCCTTCATTTCCCGGACGATCTCGTCGGGGATGCGGTCGTTCTCCGCCACCTCCTGCTCCCGGGGCACCAGGCGTTCGCGCACGAAACGGCTGACCGTGTCGAGGAGCGTGTTCAACGTCTCCTGGTCTCTGATCATGGGTAGGTCCTCTCAAGCAATCGTTGAAAACGGAGGCGGGAAATTTCTTGCGCTGGCCGCCATTCGAACGGGCGGCATCGCCGAGACATCCCTCGGTGCGCCGGATTTGCATTGAAATCTGGCACGAACTATTCTCTTGGTCAAGTTTTTGAAACGCTATTTCGCTTAGCGAAACAGCAAGAAGCATAACCTATCCAGTGCCTCATACTTTTGCCAGAGCACCAGTAGTTGAAGTATGGCACCCGATTAATATGGGACACTGTGGAGCCGGGAACCGGCCAGGAGATTGAACAATGCTCGACGCCTACGTCTATGACGGAATCCGCACACCCGTTGGCCGCCATGCGGGAGTCCTGGCAAAGGTGCGCCCGGATGACCTGATGGCCCACTGCATTCGCCACGTGGTGGAGCGCACCGGCGTGGACGTCTCACTGATCGAGGACGTGGTCGCCGGTTGCACCAATCAGGCCGGCGAAGACGCACGCAACCTGGCCCGCCATGCCGGCCTGCTCGCGGGGCTGCCGGTGGAGGTCGCTGGCCAGACCGTCAACCGCCTGTGCGGCTCCGGACTGGCCGCTTCCATAGATGCCGCCCGTGCTGCCCACGCCGGTGAAGGCCAGCTGTTCATCGCCGGGGGATCGGAGAGCATGAGCCGGGCGCCCTTCGTCATGGCCAAGGCCGAGAGTGCTTACAGCCGCGACATCCGCGTATTCGACTCCACCATCGGCGCCCGCTTCCCGAACCCTAAGGTGCTGGAGCAGTACGGCGGCGACACCATGCCGGAGACAGCGGACAATGTGGCCGCCGATCTGGGCATCAGCCGCGAGCGCGCCGACGCCTTCGCCGCCTGGTCCCAGGCCAAGTACGCCCGGGCCAAGGATGCCGGCTTCTACAACTCCGAACTGTTGCCGGTGAAGGTGCCCCAGGGGCGCAAGAAGCCGCCGGTCACGGTGAGCGAGGATGAGCATCCGCGTCCGGAAAGCACCGCGGACAAGCTGGCCAAGCTGCCGACCCTGTTCGAGGGAGGCGTGACCAC
>SKYZ01000043.1 GCA_007127625.1 Aquisalimonas sp.
ATCACCAATGGTACCGGACCAGGGTTCGCCGTGCCCGCCCCGGGTTGGCCTGGTGTCCTGTCGGCGTTCCCGGTGCGGGCCGCGGAGGAGAGCAATGAGTTATCGCATCGCCATTAACGGTTTCGGCCGGATCGGCCGTAACGCACTCAGGGCCCTGTACGAACAGCAACGGCGCGGAGAGTTTGAGGTGGTCGCCATCAACGACCTCGGTGACGCAGCCACGAACGCCCACCTCCTGCGCCGGGACACCGTGCACGGTCCCTTCCCCGGGCAGGTTGCGGTGGACGGCGACAGCCTGGTGGTGGAGGGCGATGCCATCCGGGTGTATGCCGAGCGTGACCCGGCGCGGCTGCCTTGGGCCGAACTGGGTGTGGAAGCCGTGCTGGAGTGTACCGGTCTGTTCACCAGCCGGGCCAAGGCCTCGGCCCATCTGGAGGCGGGGGCGCATCGGGTGGTCATTTCGGCCCCCGGTGGCGGCGATGTGGATGCCACCATCGTCTACGGCGTCAACCATGATGTGCTTACCTCCGGGCATCGGGTCATTTCCAACGCCTCCTGTACCACCAACAGCCTCGCGCCGCTGGTGAAGCCTCTGCACGAGGCCATGGGGGTCGAGCACGGATTGATGACCACGATCCATTCCTACACCAACGATCAGGTGCTCTCGGACGTCTATCACAAGGACGCGCGCAGGGCGCGCTCGGCGACCCAGTCCATGATTCCCACCCAGACCGGGGCGGCGGCAGCGGTGGGGCTGGTTCTTCCGGCCCTTGCCGGGCGCCTGGACGGCTTCGCGGTGCGGGTGCCCACCATCAACGTCTCGCTGGT
The DNA here is from genome assembly GCA_007127625.1 of Aquisalimonas sp. Taxonomy (GTDB): domain Bacteria; phylum Pseudomonadota; class Gammaproteobacteria; order Nitrococcales; family Aquisalimonadaceae; genus Aquisalimonas. The sequence goes on from SKYZ01000043.1 coordinate 829, forward strand.
GGATTTTACGTTTACCCCGTCGCGGCCCACGGATTCCGATGAGGTGGACCAGGTGCTGCGCACTGCGGCCGAAGGCCCTCTGGCCGGCGTGCTGAATGTCTGCGACGAGCCCCTGGTGTCCGTGGACTTCAATCATGACGCTGCCTCGTCCACCTACGACCCGTCCCTGACCCGCGTGGCCGAAGGCGGGCGTCAGGTGAAGGTGTGTGCCTGGTACGACAACGAATGGGGCTTTTCCAGTCGCATGCTTGATACGACCCTCGCCCTGCTCCGGGCGGGGTAGTGCTCCGTCCTTCGCGTGGTTCCGGGGCACCGGCCGCGTCCAGTCAGCCGTTGCGCAGGTAGACGTCGAAGCGGGTGCTGTTGCCGGGTATCGTCAGGTCCGGGCGTGGCCCGGGCAAGGCGGTGGCGCGGCGCTGCCGTTTGACCACCACGCGCTGCCGGGCACAGGCCAGGGCTGTCTCCAGCAGGCCCGGCGGGTCCGGGTCGTGCCCCAGGAGCCGCTGGAGGTGCTGCATGGGCTTGGCCGAGCGGGCGGCGCCCCGTCGCGGGGCGTACATGGGGTCCAGGTAGACCACGTCCGGCTGTTGGTTCTGCCGCAGCGCCTGCAGGTACGCGGTGCTGTCGGCGGCCACCAGGTGCATCCGTCCGCGGATCTCCGCGGTACGAGGGTCGCCGCCGGCGCGCTGGAGTCCGTCCTCCAGGAGGGCCGCCACCACCGGTGAGCGCTCCACCAGCGTCACCGGACACCCCGCTGCGGCCAGAATCGCCGCGTCCTGCCCCAGGCCGCCGGTGGCGTCCAGCACGCCGGGGCGCGCCCCGCGGCGGGCACCCACGGCACGTACCAGCCCTTCCCGGGTTGGCCCCGCGGTGGCCAGGCGCCGCAGGAAGGCCGGGTCCAGGAAATCCGCCCGGATCGGCCCCGGTGCCCCGGGCCGCGAGTCGCCCAGCTGCACTGCGCCGTTACCCACCCACAGCCGCAGTCCATCCGGCTGGTCCGGGGCGGCCACGGGTAGCGACCAGCGCCGGGCCAGTTCCCGGATCTGCGCATCGGCGTCCTCGCTCGCCGGGGCCAGGTAACACTGTTCCGTCATTCTTGGCCTTTTGCAAAAACCTTGTAAAACAGCATTTTGCGTTCCCTGCTTGTCGGCCCTTCCAGTTGAGAGGCGCTGCCCTGTGCCGTAAGATACTCCACGTCGCCGGTGCGGCCGTTTCCCCGAGGTGAAAGCCCATGATCGATCGATACACCATGCAAGCCGGTTCCATGGACCCCCAGGAGCTTTCACGGACCCTGGTGGACATTACCGCCCGCAGCCAGGAACTGGTCAATGACTTCGTCACCCGGGAGAAGTCCGCATACCGGATCGACGTGGACGACGCGCTTCATCTTGCAGGGATGTTCCAGCAGCTTGCCAGCCGCATGGCGGCGAACCCCGTGGAGCTGGCGCAGGCGCAGATCGCCTTCTGGCAGGATTACATGCAGCTTGCCAATAACACGGCCATGCGCTTCTGGGGGCAGGCCAGCGACACGGTGATCCACCCGCCCCGGGGGGACAAGCGGTTCGACCACGACGCGTGGGAAGAAAGCCCGATCTTCGATTTCATCAAGCAGTCCTACCTGCTGGCGGCGGACTACCTCCATTCCACCGTGCGCAACGTGGACGGGCTGGACGAAGCAACGGCCCGGAAGGTGGACTTTCACACCCGGCAGTTCGTGGATGCCCTCTCGCCCACGAACTTCATTGCCACCAATCCCGAAGTGCTGCAGAAGACGGTGTCCACCGGCGGGCAGAACCTGCTGCGCGGGTTACGCAACCTGCTGGACGACCTGGCCGCGGGTCAGGGGCGGCTGCGGATCAACATGTCCGACACCGAGGCCTTCGAGGTGGGGCGGAACCTGGCGGTGACCCCGGGGAAGGTCGTCTACCAGAACGACCTCATCCAGCTGATCCAGTACACGCCGACCACGGAGCAGGTCTACAAGCGACCGCTGCTGTTCGTGCCGCCCTGGCTCAACAAGTACTACATTCTCGACCTCCAGCCCCACAACTCCATGATCCGCTACATGGTGGATCAGGGGCACACGGTGTTCGTGATCTCCTGGAAGAATCCCACCAGCGAGTA
>SKYZ01000204.1 GCA_007127625.1 Aquisalimonas sp.
AAGGTAGGGGTTCCGGTTCCTGGATGCGCTATCCCGCCGGTGCCGGGATCGCCCTGGGTGCGCTGGGCGGCCTCGCGGTGCTGTTGCCCGGCCCCTGGTATCAGCTCGGGTGGCTGGGCCTCGGGGCGGCGTTCACCATGGTGGAGATCGGTGGTTGGATGGGGGCGGCAGCGGCGGCTCTCGGCGCCGTGACACTGCTGGTGGCCTTGCTGATGCGGCGGCGGCCGTTCGTCATTGCCAGCGCGGTCGCCTTGGCGATGGGAATGGCGACAGCCGCCTGGCCGCTGTTCATGCAGCATCGTGCGGACACGGTGCCGCCCATTCACGATATCACCACGGATACCCGCGACGTGCCCGCCTTCGAGGCGCTCGTGGACGAGCGCGAACAGGCACCCAATGCGGTGGAGTACCCTGGTGAGGAGGTCGCCGCGCAGCAGCGTGAGGCCTACCCCGACCTGGAGCCCCGTCGCTATACCGCCTCCCTCGGGGAGGTGTTCGACGCCGCAGAGGCTGCCGCCGCCCTGATGCAGTGGCAGGTGGTTGTAGCGGATCAGGATGCAGGCCGCATCGAGGCGGTGGCCATTACACCATGGTACGGATTCCGGGACGACGTGGTGGTGCGCCTGCGTGCGGATGAGGGCGAGGTCACGGTGGACGTGCGCTCCGCCTCCCGCATCGGTCGCAGCGACCTGGGCGTCAATGCGGAGCGGATCCGCGAGTACCTTGCGGCCCTGGACAACCAACTGGGCGGTTCCTGAGCCCCGACATCATCGACGGTACTTTGCGGAATCGGGAGGACGAGGCGCACATGCGCATTCAGGTTGTCAGTGATCTGCATAATGAAGTGCTGCGGCACGTGACCGGCGAGCCCCCACCGGACCTGCCCGATGCCGGTGCCGACGTGCTGGTGCTCGGCGGCGATATCGACCGCGGCCGACAGAGTGTGGACTGGGCGGCGGAACAGGTGGAGCGCCTGGGGGTTCCCGCGGTATTCGTCGCCGGCAACCACGAGTTCTATGGCAACCAGTATCACCGCTTGATGGACGCATTGCGGGACGCGGCACTGGGAACGGGCGTGTACGTGCTCGAGCAGGAGTCGGTGGTGCTCGACGGTGTCCGCTTCCTTGGGGCGACGCTGTGGACCGACTTTGCCGGGGACGGTCAGATCCCTGCCGGCCAGGCCATGCCCGTGGCGGTGGAGCACATGCCGGACTATCGTCATATTCTGGTGGGCGAGGGCGATGATGCACGGACCCTGACACCGGAAACGACCCGGGAATGTCATCGTGAGACCCGGGAGTGGTTGTATCGGGCTCTCTCGGCGGGTAGCAGTGAACCCGCGGTGGTGGTGACGCACGCGGCCCCGCTGATCGACTGCGCCCACCCCGAGTATTCCATGGACGAGATCGGTGCGGCGTTCGTCAGCGATCTGCATCCCCTGCTGGCGGAGACGGTGCCGTCACTGTGGATTCATGGCCACACCCACGCCAACACAGACCTCTATCATTGTGGTGTGCGCGTGGTGAGTAACCAGCGGGGTTACCCAAACGAACAGGTTCCCGGCAAGCCGTTCGACCCGGCTTGCGTCATCAACGTGCGGAGCTGACCGGTTAGACGGAGGACATGACCATGCACGTGCATCTGGAACTCTGCGTGATCCCCATCGGCAGCGGCACCTCCCTGGGCGAGTACATCGCCGCCTGTCAGGAAGAGCTGGAGGCCGCCGGCCTTGTCACCGAACTTCATGCCTACGGCACCAATGTCGAAGGCGAGTGGGATACCGTGTTCGCCGCGGTGAAGCGTTGCCATGAACGGCTGCATGCCATGGGCGCACCGCGGCTGTTCACCAGTATCAAGGTGGGCACGCGCACCGACCGGCAGCAGAGCCTCGACGACAAGGTTGCCAGCGTCCGCCAGCAGCGGTCCGGTGGATGACCCTGGCGCAGGAGGATGACCACCAGCGCGACGCCCTGCGGCGCCACCGGCGTGTGGCAACGGCGTCGCTGGTGGGCGCCGGCGCGGTGTACTTCGGGACCCAGTTCGTGGACGACCCGGGGTACTGGTGGTTGTTGGTCCGCTCCGGCGCCGAGGCGGGGCTGATCGGCGGCGTTGCCGACTGGTTCGCGGTGACGGCACTGTTCCGCCGCCCGCTGGGGTTGCCCATACCGCATACCGCCATCGTGCCGCGCAACAAGGGCCGCCTGGGTCGCGGTCTGGGCCGGTTCGTTTCGCGCCATTTCCTGGATCAGGACGTGGTCCTGGAGCGACTGCATCGGGCGGCCCCGTCGCTGCACCTGGGTGGCTGGCTGGCACGCCGGGACAACGCCGCGCTGGTGGCCGATCGCATGCTGGTGCTTGCCCCGGACGTGATCAACGCCTTCCAGGACCGGGAAGTGCGCGGCTTCTACCGCGACGTGCTGGCCACCCACGTGCGCCGGCTGGATCTGGTGCCGGTGCTGGACCGGCTGCTGCAGGTGTTCCTGGCCAGTCGCGAGCACCAGCAGTTGTTCGATCGCGGGCTGCTGGTGGCCCGGCAGGCGTTGCGGCGCAATCAGGCGCAGATTCGCGAGCAGGTCAGTGCCCGCAGTCGCTGGTGGGTGCCGCGGCGCTTCGATCGCCGGCTCGCCGACGAGATCATCGACGGGGTGGATGAGTGGCTGGGCGAGATGGCCGAGCACGACCATCCCGTGCGCCAGGATTTCGAACGATGGGTGCGGGAGTTCAGCGGACAGCTGCGGGATTCCGGAACCCTCCACGCGCGGCTGGATCAGCTGCGGGACCAGGTTCTGGCCAGCGACGAACTGCAGGACATGCTGGAAACCCTGTGGGAGGATCTGCGCGGCGCACTGCTGGACGGCGTGACCAGTGACGACTCCGGTTTCCGGGAATCCCTGATCCGAAGCCTGGAGCAGTTCGGCGAGACGCTGCAGACGGATCCGCAGGCCCG
>SKYZ01000424.1 GCA_007127625.1 Aquisalimonas sp.
ACGGCCCGGGAGCAGGACGGCCTGGCCATGAGTTCCCGCAACGCCTACCTGGAACCTGCCCAGCGGCAGCTCGCCCCCGCGCTTTACCGCTGCCTGCGTCGACTGGCCAAGGCCCTCGCAGCCGGTGAACGGGACTTCGGTATGCTGGAGAGCGATGGCTGGCGTGAACTGGCCACTGCGGGAATGCTGCCCGACTACGTCAGCATCCGGCGTCGAGCCGATCTCTCCGAGCCGGTGCCGGATCTTCCCGCCGACGACCTGGTGGTGCTCGCCGCGGTGCACCTTGGGCGGGCACGCCTGATCGACAACATCGAAGTCGCCGATGTCGCCGCCGAGGGGGCGGTGTCTCGGGGGCAGTAGCCTACTGTTCCTGCACCGCGTGCCGGGCCAGGGCCCAGCCCACGTGCTCCCTGACCACGGCATCCGGATGGTCGCAGCGGGCCCGCAGGGCATCGCACACCTCCGGGGTGGAGGGAGCATTACCCAGGGCGACGGCGATGTTCCGCAGCCAGCGGTGGTGCCCCAGCCGACGGATTGCCGAACCCTCGGTGCGCCGAAGGAACGTCGCCTCGTCCCACCGGAACAGGGCAATCAGTGCCGCCGTATCCAGGCCGTGGCGCGGGTGAAAGTCCGCCTCGTCGGTGGGCTGGGCGAACTTGTTCCAGGGGCAGACCATCTGGCAGTCGTCACAGCCGAAGATGCGGTTGCCCATCATCGGGCGCAGCTCCTCCGGGATGCTGCCCTGGTGTTCGATGGTCAGGTACGACACGCACAGGCGCGCATCCAGCTGGTAGGGGCCGGTGATGGCCCCGGTGGGACAGACATCGATGCAGGCACGGCAACTGCCGCAGTGATCCGTGCCCGGCGTGTCCACCGGCAGCGGCAGATCCGTGTAGATCTCGCCGAGGAAGAACCAGGACCCGGCGCGGTGGTTCAGCAGTAGCGTGTGCTTGCCGATCCATCCCAGGCCGGCCTTCTCGGCCAGGGGCTTTTCCATCACCGGTGCACTGTCAACGAAGGCGCGGTAGCCGCAACTGCCGGACTCCGCCTCGATCCATGAGGCCAGGCGCTGCAGGCGCTTGCGCATGAGCTTGTGGTAGTCCCGTCCCAGGGCATAGCGGGAGACGAAGGCCGTGCCGGGGTCGTCCAGGGTGGCGTCGGCGGATGCGGCCTGGTCGCCCGGGTGGTAGTCCATGCGGACGCTGATCACGCGACGCGTCCCGGGGACCAGTTCTTCCGGGCGGGTCCGCTTGCGGCCGTGGCGGGCCATCCATTCCATGGTGCCGTGGCGTCCCTCCGCCAGCCAGGCATCCAGCCGCTCCTCGGTGGGCCCCAGATCCGTGTCCGTGATCCCGACCTGCTGGAACCCCAGGTCCTCGCCCCACCGCCGAATACGCCCGGCAAGGGCGTGCATGTCCGGTTCCGTGATGGTTTCTCCGCCCACGTGATTCATTCCGGCATTGTACCGCCGACGGCGGGCGGTCCCCATAGGCGGGGACCGCCGTTATACTCATCACCATGATTGCACTTCCCCGCGAACTGTATCGTCCGGACCAGGTGGCCGAGCTGGATCGTCGCGCCATTGAGGCGTTCGGCATCCCCGGTGCGACGTTGATGGAACGGGCCGGCGGCTGCGCGTACCGCGCCCTGCGCGAGCAGTGGCCCGAGCGGCGGCACCTGGTGGTGCTATGCGGCGGCGGCAACAATGGTGGTGACGGCTACGTGATCGCGGAGCTCGCGCGCGCCGAGGGGTGCTCGGTGGAGGTGCTCTACCTCACCGATCCGGAGCGCCTGAAGGGAGATGCCGCCACCATGGCGGCCCGGTTCCGCGACAACGGCGGCGTGATACGGCCGTTTCAGGGTCAGCTTCCCGCCGGTGCACAACTCATCGTCGACGCCATGCTGGGCACCGGCCTGGAGCGTGCGGTGGAGGGCCGTTACCTGGAGGCGGTTCAGTCGGTCAATGCGTCCCACCTGCCAGTGCTGGCCGTGGACATTCCCTCGGGGCTCCATGGCGGAACAGGGCAGGCGCTGGGTGACGCCGTGAACGCCGACCTGACGCCCACCTTCATTGGCCTCAAGGCCGGGCTGCTGACGGGCGAAGGGCCGGGCAGGGCTGGACGGGTCAGGTTCTTCAGCCTGGATGTGCCGGCAGGCGTGCATGACGGCATCGAGCCCGTGGCCTGGCGGGCGGATTACGAGGGCCTGCGCCACTGGTTTCCGCGACGTGCCCGGGATGCGCACAAGGGGCGCTACGGTCACGTGCTGGTGGTCGGTGGTGATCACGGCCTGGCGGGTGCCGCGCTCATGGCGGCCCGGGCGGCGGCGCGCAGCGGCGCGGGCCTGGTCAGCGTGGTCACCCGCGCCGAGCATGCATCGGGGTATCTGGCGGCGCAACCGGAACTGATGGTCCACGACGCCGCGGCACTGTCACGATTGCTGGCAACCGTCGACGTCGTGGTGGTGGGCCCGGGCATCGGGCAGGAAGCCTGGGGACAGGAACTGTTCGATGCCGTGTGCGCCTTCGACGGCCCGCTGGTTGTCGATGCAGACGCTCTGAATCTGCTGGCCGACGCACCGCGGCAACGTGCCGATTGGGTGTTGACGCCGCACCCGGGCGAGGCGTCACGCCTGCTGGGAGAGAGCGTGCCCGAGGTGCAGCAGGACCGCTTTGCCGCCGTTGGTCGACTGCGTCACGCCTATGGCGGCGTCGCTTTGCTCAAGGGTGTGGGCAGCATCGTGGCGGGACCGGAGCGCGTAGCACCCCACGTATGCACCGACGGGAATCCCGGCATGGCCACCGGTGGCATGGGCGACGTACTGTCGGGGATCATCGGCGGCCTGGTGGCGCAGGGCATGACTCCGGAGCAGGGCGCTCTGGCAGGGTGCTGTCTCCACGGCGCCGCCGGCGACCGCGCCGCGGTCCGCGGCGAACGGGGCA
>SKYZ01000008.1 GCA_007127625.1 Aquisalimonas sp.
CGTGGGTGGGGCGCACGTTGAGCCAGCCCTCCCAGGCGGCTTCATCGTCCAGGGGCTGGTCCAGGAACCGGATGCCTTCGGGGTGACCCTGCATTTCCGACATCAGGCCACTGATCGGTGAACACCAGGCTACGTCGGCCCGTCCTTCGGTAACCGACCGGCAGTTGGCGGCGTAGCTTCCCGCGGGGACGAAATCCCACTTCTCGGCGGCCTCCTCCGGCGTCATTCCGAGAAACGCGGGCAGCGCTTCCTCCACCGCCTGGATCATGGGAGGCGACTGACTGGACACGGACACGCGTACGCCTTCCTGCTTGAGATCCTCGATGGACTCCAGGTCGGAGTCGCCGCGAACCACGAAGGCCCAGGGCGTGTCGTTGTGATGCCAGACGATTTCCTGGGCGTTCGGCGGTGTGGCCACGTACTGATTCACGCCTTCGATCTGGAAGCGGGCCTCGGCCATGGACGTCGATACCAGCAGGAACTCCTCCCGCTCCGTGAGGCGGCGATACCGCGTCGTTTCGCTGTCCTCCGGGATGACCCGAACCGTTGAGCCGGTGTGCGCTTCGAGCCGGGGAGCCCAGCCATTGGTGGATGCAAAACTGCCGCTCTCCGTGCCCGGGGTACCGATCCCGATGGTCGATGGCCAGTCGAAGTCGTCGGCACTGGCAGTGCCCGCCGCCAGCGGCAGGCAAACGCTCAGCAGCAGGGCGTGACAGGGGGCGCGGTAACGCCGTGTGCGTTGAGTCATGGTGGTCTCCTCCTCACGTTGTTATCAGTTTCAGTGTACGAGAGACTGACTGTCACGCAAGTCAGTCTTGCGAGGAGTCCTCCGCTGGTGGCGTTTGACTTGCGCGGGTCGCAGCGCCGACCTGGCTCGGGCGCGGTTTCCGGGCGTCAGGCCGGCCCCGCGCGAAACAGCACCACAAGGTTGTTGGCGGGCATCTGCGTCACCCCATCGAGTGTCAGGCCATGTTCCGCCGCCTTGGCACTGACGTCCGCGAGATCACGCACACCCCACTCGGGGTTCCGGGCCTTGAGGTCGGCGTCGAAGGCCTGATTGCTGGGCGCCGTGTGCTGGCCGTCCCGCATGTAGGGGCCGTAGAGGGCCAGGACGCCTCCATGGGTCAGGCTATGCGTCGCCCCCGCCATCAGTGCTTCGGTAACGTTCCAAGGGGCGATGTGGATCAGGTTGATGGCGACCACGGCATCGAATGGGCCGGCCGGCCAGGCATCCCCGGTGACGTCGAGCTCGATGGGTGGCCGCACGTTGTCGAACCGGGTGTGCTGGCGCCATGCCTCGATGGATGTCAGGGCGTCGGCCGAGGTATCGCTGGGCTGCCAGTCCCAGCCGGGCATGGCGTGTGCGAAGTGGATGGCGTGTTCACCACTGCCGCTGGCGATTTCCAGCACCCGGGCGCGCTCCGGCAGGGCGGCCTGGAGCACCTCCAGAATGGGTTGACGATTGCGGGCAGTTGCAGGGCTTTGCAGGCGAGCGTCCGTCATGGGTTTGCTCCTGGTCGCGATGGTGCCCCGCCGTCACAGGCGATGGCTATTGTGGGACCGGTGAATTGATGCAAGGCTTGGTTCTGCAGGAGTCTGGCAGAGTCTTGAACGTTGCGGCAGATCACGCCCTTGGCGGAAGGGTACCCACCGGGGCAGTGAAACCGCGACACGGATAACGAGAAGCTCAATGCTCCGATTCAACCGTCGGCGTGCCGAGGAAGGGTGCGGGGTGCCCCGGCGCATTGCAGGCACGCGGCGAACCATGCGCTTCGGTGAGTGCATGGCCGTCGCCCTGGTGATGGCGACGGCGGCAGGAATGTACGCCTGCGGCGGTGCGGCCGAACCTCCACTGCGTATCGCCATCATCCAGTGGATCGGCTACCAGCCCGTCCACCTGGCGCGCAGCCAGGACGACTGGCCGGACGGCGAAATGCGCGTGGCGGAGTTTGCCTCCAACACCGAGTCACTGCGCGCCTTTCGCAATGGCAATGTGGAGGTGGCCGCCCTGACCCTGGACGAGGCGTTGCTGCTCCGGGCGGATGGCCATGATATCCGCATCATCCTGGTCATGGATTACTCCCACGGTGCCGATACCATCGTTGCGCAACGGGAGATCGAGTCCCTGGCCGATCTCGAAGGCCGGCGGGTTGGTGTCGAGAACTCCGCGGCCACGGCCTACCTGCTTGCCCGCGGCCTGGAACACGCCGGTCTCGATACCAGTGCGGTGGAGGTTGTCCGGGTGAATGCCGGCCGGCATGAGCAGGCGTTCCGCGAGGGCGAGGTCGATGCCCTCGCCACCTTCGAGCCGATTCGCTCCCGGTTGCTTGAAGACGGTGCACGGGAACTCTTCGACAGCACCCTCATTCCGGGGGAGATCGTGGATGTGCTTGTGGTGGATTCCGAGGCCATGGAGGTTCATCGGGGCCATCTGCAGCAGATCTTGGAGACCTGGTTCGAGGGGCTGGGGGTGCTGGAGGCGGAACCGGGCCGCGCCCGGGACGTCATGGCCGAGCGCGGCGGGCTGACTGCGGCAGAACTGGACCGCGCTCTCGGCGGCGTCGAGTTCCCTTCTGTCGCCGAGAACTGCCAACTGCTGGCCCATGACGGGGAGGCGCTGCAGGGAACGACACGGCGCCTGGCCGACCTCATGGAAGCGTATGGCCTGCTGCCGCGGGAGATCACCCCGGAGGGTCTGTTCGACGACCGCTTCGTCCAGGCCCTGGGCTGTCCGCAACACGATCCGGGTGATCGCCCATGAGCCGGTGGCTCTACCGCTTCCCCATCAACCTGACCTTGCCGTTGCTGCTGCTTCTGGCAGGACTCGGCCTGGTGAGCCTGTATACCGTGAACCTGGTCCAGGAACAGCAGCGCTCCATCCTGGAGAACTCCGAGCGGGAGCTGACCAACGAGGTTAGCCGCATGCAGCGGCTGGTGCAGCATCTCATTGGACGCCAGGAGCATGCCCGCATCCAGGAAGAGATGGTTGCCCTGAATCCCGATATCCGGGTGCGTCAGGCCCGGGTGGTGGACGACCAGAACCGCATCATGGCCGCACTGCAACGGAGCGAGCGCGGGCGCAGTCTCGGAGATTCGGCGTCGTCCAGCGAGGCCGTGGCGCTGGAGGAGGCCGTTGTCGAGTTGCTGGCCGTTGCCCGGGACCGGCGTGCGGCCCAGGTGCGCTATCTGGAAGCCGACAATGTCCTGGTGGCATCGGCGCCGCTGGAAATCATGGGGCCGTCGATCCAGCTCGGGCCCAGTCCCGCCGGCGGTGTGATTCTCGCCTGGGATCTGTCCTATCCGTTCCAGCAGGCCCGGGAAGCCGCCCTGGGTTCCGCCGCAGTCATGAGCCCCGTGCTGGTGGCAGCGTTCGTCGGCTTGTGGTGGCTGCTCTACCTCGTGCTCGGGCGGCGCCTCGGCCGACTGACCCGAACCGCCGAACTGATTGCCGCGGGTGATACCCGCGAGCGGGCCCGGGTGGGGGGTGAGGACGAGATCGGTCGCCTGGGTGGCGCATTCAACACCATGGCCGACAGCCTGGTTCGGGAGCAGGAGCAGCTTCGCGCCAGCGAGCAGCGCCTGTATCTGGCCCAGGCCTTTGCCGGCGTGGGCAGCTGGGAGTGGGACATTGCCAGTGGCCGTGTCACCTGGACCCGCGCCACCGCCCGCCTCATGGATCTCGCCGAGGACGACACCGAAGTGACTTTTGATCGCTATCTGGAGGGCATTCACCCGGACGACCGCCAACGGGTGCGGGATGCGGTGAACGCGACTCTGGAGAGCGGCGAGCCCTACGGGATCGAGCACCGCGTGGCCACCCGGGATGACGGCGAACGCTGGCTCCTTGCCAGTGGTGACGTGGCGCGGAACGAACAGAGGCAACCCTTGCGCATGTACGGAATCGTGCATGACATCACCGCCATCAAGCAGGCGGAGAGCGCACTGTTCCGGCAAAAGGAGTACGCCCAGGTGACGCTGGCGTCCATCGGGGACGGCGTGGTGACCACCGATACCGCCGGTCGCGTCGCGTTCCTCAACCCCGTGGCCGAATACCTCACCGGCTGGAACAGTAACAGGGCGCGAGGCCGGCCCGTGACGGAGGTGTTCAACATCATCAACGAGGTGACCGGGAAACCGGCGACGAACCCGGTGGAGCGTTGCCTGCGCGAGGGGCGGATCGTGGGGCTGGCCAACCACACGCTGTTGCTCCGGGACGATGGTGAGCAGTTCGCCATCGAGGACTCGGCGGCGCCCATCCGGGATCGCGATGGCGCCGTGATGGGCGTGGTGCTGGTGTTCCATGACGTCACCCATGCCCGCGAGCTGGCCAACCAGTTGAGCTGGCAGGCCACCCACGATGCGCTGACGGGGTTGCACAATCGTTACGCCTTCGAGCAGCGACTGGAACATCTGGCCCACTACCCGGAGAGCACCCGGGGACGGGAGCGGCACACGCTGCTCTATGTCGATCTCGACCAGTTCAAGGTGATCAACGATGTCGCCGGGCATGTGGCCGGCGACCAGATGCTGCGTCAGGTGGCGGGGCTGATGCTGGAGCAGGTCCGTGATACCGATCTGCTGGCTCGGCTGGGTGGTGACGAGTTCGGCGTGATTCTCACCCATTGCGACATCGAGCATGCGGAGCGTGTGGCCGGTGCCCTCCACCGGGTGCTGGATGATTACCGTTTTGCCTGGGAGAGCAGGACGTTCCGTGTCAGTGCATCCATTGGCATCCTCGAGTTCCATCCGGGCAAGCAGACCATGACCGAGCTGCTGTCGGATGCCGATATCGCAGTGTACGCCGCCAAGAACGCCGGCCGGCGCAGATCCCACGTGTTTCGCGCGGACGATCAGGCGCTAATGCGCGAGCGCCGCGAGATGGACTGGGCCACCCAGATTTCCGATGCCGTCGACGACGAGCGCCTGGAGCTGTTCGCCCAGGCCATTGTGCCCCTCGCCCGTCAATCTGCAGCCGGGGATGCGCTGTCATTCGAGGTGCTGGTGCGCATGCGCGGCCCGGAGGGCGCTCTGATTCCGCCTGGTGCGTTTCTGCCCGCGGCCGAGCGCTTCGACCTGATCTCCATGGTGGATCGCTGGATCATTACCCGCACATTCTCTCTGCTGGCGGACCACCTCCGCAGCCGCGGGGAGCAGAGCATCGCGCACTGTGCGGTAAACCTCTCCGGGAGCACCCTGAGCGATGAAAGCCTTCTGCCGTTCATCAAGAACCAGTTGAGCCTCCATCATCTGCCGGCCGAGATCGTGTGTTTCGAGGTGACGGAGACCGCCGCAATCTCCAATTTCCAGAGTGCGATCCGCTTCATTCGTGATCTGCGTGCCATGGGCTGCCGATTTGCCCTGGACGACTTCGGCTCCGGGCTCTCCTCCTTTGCCTACCTCAGAACACTGCCGGTGGACTACCTCAAGATCGATGGCAGTTTCGTGCGCGATATTGCCCACGATGAGGTCAACCAGGCACTGGTGAGCAATATCAATGCCGTCGGCCACCTGCTGGGGAAGCGGACCATTGCCGAGTTCGCCGAGGACGACCACACAATCGCCCGGCTGCGCGAACTGGGAGTGGATTACGCACAGGGATACGGGCTGCACCGCCCCGAACCGCTGAAGGATCTGCTTGCGGCCGGGGGCAGGCCCGGCGGCCACAAGCAGTAACGCTCAGTCATGCACGGCCCGGTCGGCCGTTACATGCCTGCATCCCGGAACTGTTTCTGCACTTCGTCGGAGGGCTCCTTGCCCAGCAGGCTGACCACGACGATGGTCAGGGTGCAGAAGATGAAGCCGGGTACGATCTCGTAGACGTCGAACAGGCCGCCGGAGAGTTGCTCCCAGACGATCACCGTCACCGCGCCCACCACCATGCCCGCCATGGCCGAGACACCGGTCATGCGCTTCCAGTAAAGCGACAGGATGATCACCGGCCCGAAGGCTGCACCGAAGCCGCCCCAGGCGTACGCCACCAGATCCAGCACGCCGGCCTCGGGGTCCATGGCCAGTACCAGGGCCACGATGGACACCACGATGACCGCGCCACGACCCACCCAGACCATCTCCTGGTCCGAGGCCGAAGGCCGGATGAAGCCCTTGTAGAAGTCGTTGGTCAGGGCACTGGCGGAGACCAGCAGCTGGGAGTCGATGGTGCTCATGATGGCCGCGAGGATAGCCGCCATGAGGATACCCGCCACCCAGGGGTTGAACAGGGTGCGGATGAGCTCGATGAGGATGGTCTCGCTCTCCTCGATGGGCGCATCGGCGAAGTACGCAATCCCCATGTAGCCGGTGGCCACCGCGCCGATGAGGGCCAGGATCATCCAGCCCATGCCGATGGTCATGGCCCTGGGCATTTCTTCCACGGAGCGGATGGCCATGAAGCGGGCCAGGATGTGCGGCTGGCCGAAGTAGCCCAGGCCCCAGGCCAGCAGCGAGATCATCCCGAGAAAGGTCATACCCTCGAGCACCGTCGAGTAGCTCGGATCAATCGCGGTGATCTCCCGCTCTGCCTGACCCCAGCCGCCCACCAGCACCACCACGAACATGGGGACCACCAGCAGCGTGAGGAACATCAGGATGCCCTGGAAGAAGTCGGTCCAGCTCACGGCCAGAAAACCGCCCAGGAACGTATAGGAAATGATCACCACCGCGCCCACGATCAGCGCCGTGCTGTATTCCATGCCGAAGGTGCTCTGGAACAGCAGTCCACCGCCCACGAGTCCCGCGGAGATGTACAGGGTGAAGAAGATCAGGATGACGATGGCGGATATCACCCGCAGCATCCGGGTCTTGTCGTAGAAGCGGTTCTCCAGGAAGTCCGGAATGGTGAGGGAGTCCTTGGCGACTTCCGTGAACCGGCGTAGCCGTCCCGCGACGAACAGCCAGTTCAGGAAAGCACCGGCCACCAGGCCGACACCGATCCAGAGCTCGCCCAGACCGGAGGCATAGACGGCGCCGGGAAGGCCCAGCAGCAGCCAGCCGCTCATGTCCGAGGCACCGGCACTGAGCGCCGTCACCCCGGGGCCGAGACTACGGCCGCCCAGCACGTAATCCGACAGGTCATTGGTTATCCGGTAGGCGTAGTAACCCAGTGCCAGCATGAGCACCAGGTAGGCGGCAAACGTCAGCAGTGTTGGTAAGGGCATATCCATCAGAGCGCGTCCTTCTTGTTCTTCGGGGTTGCTCAATGGCTGCTTAGCAACGCAGCGCGCGGCTGCAGGGCCAGGCGGTCAGTAAGCGCGTGTGCTTCGCCTCTGAGCGTAGCACCGATTCGGCAGTACGGAAGCTGCCGTCTGCGCCGGGGTGGCGGCCCGGGTGCTCAGGCCCGGAAGAGCATCATCAGGTTGATGGCCACCACACGATCCAAGGGGGCGACGGGCCAGACCGGCATCGGTCATGGTGCCACTCCAGGAGCGCGGGTGTCGGTGGTTTCCTCCCGCATGGCGGCCACCAGGAAATCGACAAACTGCCGCACTTTCGGCGACAGATGGCGGTGGCGCGGATAGAGCACCCAGACGGCGGTGTGAGTGCAGGCAAAGCCGTCCAGCACCGGGATCAGCTGGCCCTGGTCCAGAGCCGCCTGCACGTAGTAGTCGGGCAGTTGCGCCAGTCCCAGGCCCTTGCGGGCGGCGTCCAGGACGGCCTGCCCGGAGTTGCCCCGCCAGTTGCCGTGCACGCGTAGGTGGCGGTGTTGTCCCCGGATGTCGAAGGTCCATTCATCGGCGGAGCCGCGCAGGCAGTTGTGGGCGGAGAGTTCCTCCAGGGTGTGCGGCCGGGCGTGGCGCTGGAAGTAGGCGGGGGAGCCCACCACGTATTCCCGTCGACCACAGAGACGGCGGGCGATCAGCGAGGAGTCCGGCAGGGCCCCGGTGCGGATGGCCACGTCGAAGCCCTCGTTGATGATGTCCACCCGCCGGTTGGTGAACTCCAGGTGCACCCGGAGCTGGGGGTGGCGCTGCAGGAAATCGTTCACCAGCGGGGCGATGAAGCGCTCGCCGAAGGTGGTGGCGCAGGTGGCCTTGAGCACCCCGGTGGGCTGGCGCTGGTAATCGTTGATGGACTCGAGGGCCTCCCGGAACCCGTCGAAGAGCTGGGCACAGTGGTCGAAATACACCGCACCGGCATCGGTAAGGCTGAGCTGGCGGGTGGTGCGGTAGAGCAGCTGCGTGCCCAGCTGCGTCTCCAGGCGCGCCACCAGCCGGCTCACGTGGGAGCTGGAGACACCCAGGCGCCGCGCCGCCCCGGCGAAGGATTCCTGCCGGACGACCTCGACGAACGCCTCGATGCGGTCCCAGTGCTGCATTGTTGCTCTCCGGCAATAATCTATTGCGCCATGATGCCTAATCCCGAGCCGGTACGCCTCCTACACTGGAGAGACACAATCCACAGCGGAGCGTCGCCGCAGTGTCGACGACGAGGAGGTGAGTCATGAAATCACGTGCCGCTCTGGCCTTCGAGGCCGGCCAGCCCCTGGTGCTGGAGGAGATCGATGTTGCCGGCCCCAAGCGTGGCGAGGTGCTGATACGCATTGCCGCCACCAGTGTCTGCCATACGGATGCCTACACCCTCTCCGGCGCCGACCCGGAGGGTCTGTTCCCGTCGGTGCTGGGCCACGAGGGCGCCGGCGTGGTCGAGGAGGTGGGCGAGGGTGTCACCAGCCTGCAGCCCGGCGACCACGTCATTCCGCTGTATACGGCCGAGTGCGGCGAGTGCAAGTTCTGCCGCTCGGGCAAAACTAACCTCTGCGGCGCCGTGCGCGCCACCCAGGGCAAGGGCGTGATGCCCGACGGCACGTCCCGTTTTTCCGTGAACGGCAAGCCGCTGCACCATTACATGGGCTGCTCCACTTTCAGCGAGTACACGGTGCTGCCGGAAGTCTCCCTGGCCAAGGTCTCGAAAGAGGCGCCCATGGACAAGATCTGCCTGCTGGGCTGCGGCGTGACCACCGGGATCGGTGCCGTCCGCAACACAGCGAAGGTGGAGCCGGGCGCCACGGTGGCCGTGTTCGGCCTGGGAGCCATCGGCCTGGCGGTGATCCAGGGTGCGCAGATGGTGGGCGCCGAGCGCATCATTGCCATCGACGTGAACCCGGAGAAGTTCACCCTGGCTGGCCAGTTCGGCGCCACGGAGTTCGTCAACCCCAACGATTACAACGATCCCATCCAGCAGGTGATCGTCGACATGACCGACGGGGGCGTGGATTACTCCTTCGAGTGCATCGGTAACGTCAACGTCATGCGCTCGGCCCTGGAGTGCTGCCACAAGGGTTGGGGCGAGTCCGTGATCATCGGCGTGGCCGGGGCCGGCGAGGAGATCTCCACGCGGCCGTTTCAGCTGGTCACCGGGCGGGTGTGGAAGGGCTCCGCGTTCGGTGGCGTCAAGGGCCGCAGCGAGTTGCCCGGCTACGTGGAGGACTACATGCAGGGTCGGCTGCGCATCGACGAATTCATCACCCACGACATGCCCTTCGAACGGATCAACGAAGCCTTCGAGCTGCTGCACGCGGGCAAGAGCATTCGTACCGTTCTGCACTACTGAGGAGGGCCGACCATGGCAGAACCCGTGGAACTCGTCTCCGCCACCAAGAGCTTCGGTGGCTGGATCAAGCGGTACCGGCACCCGTCACGGGTGCTGGGCTGCGACATGATCTTCGCCATCTACCTGCCGCCCCGGGCGGAGCAGGAGGATGTGCCCGTCTTCTGGTGGCTGTCCGGGCTTACCTGTACCGACGAGAACTTCATGCAGAAGGCGGGCGCCCAGCGGGTCGCCGCCGAGTTGGGCGTGGCCATCGTCTGTCCGGACACCAGCCCGCGGGACACCGGCCTCCCCGGCGAGGACGACAACTACGACTTCGGTTCCGGTGCCGGCTTCTATCTCAACGCCACGCGGGCCCCCTGGAATCGCCACTACCACATGTACGACTACGTCACCGGAGAGCTCCCGGCGCTGATCCGGGAGACGTTCCCGGTGAACGGCCGGGAGTCCATCTGCGGTCACTCCATGGGTGGCCACGGTGCGCTGGTCTGCGCGCTGCACAACCCGGGACGCTACGCCGCCGTGTCCGCCTTTGCGCCCATTGCCAACCCGGTGGCCTGCCCCTGGGGCGAGAAGGCCTTCAGCGGCTATCTGGGCGAGGACCGGGCCGCCTGGGCGGAGTGGGACGCCGGCGAGCTGATCCGGGCGCGTGGCTGTGACCTCCCCCTGCTGGTGGACCAGGGCGACGCCGACAACTTCCTCCGGGACGGTCAATTGCGCCCGGAGGCGCTGCAGCAGGCCTGCAGCGATGCCGGCGTGAACCTGGAGCTGCGCTACCAGCCGGGGTACGACCACTCCTACTTCTTCATTGCCACCTTCATCGAAGACCACCTGCGGTGGCACGCTGCGGCCCTGAGGCGGGCGGGCGACTCATGAGCAGACCAGGCCCTGACATGCCCGGCGTGCTGCCGTTCGGGCCGGCGTTCATTGTCGTGGCCGGTACCCGCTGGCGGGTGGACGAGGACTTCGCGGGGCTCCTGGTGGACCTGGAGTTCCGTGACGGTCGTTCCGCCGGTGCCCTGTGCTTTGCCCGGCGCGGTAGCGGCGTGGCTCTCGACGCCGCGCATCCGTGGTCCGCTGACGCGCAGGAGCGCCTACGTGCCTACATGTACGAGTGCGGCGTCAACGCCATGGTCGCCCAGGACGCGATGGATGATCTCTTCGATACGCTTCGAGAAGTTCTGGCCGATGTGCAGGTGCCCGGTGATCTGGAGCCGTGAGCGCTACCACCGCCGCTGGTGTGGCCACGGGCGCGCCAGTGCGGAGGTGAACCTGCTCCGCTGGCAGGGGTCAATCCACTAGTCAGACCGTCTGTCCCCAGTGCCAGCCCGGGCGCTTTCTCGAGAAATCCTCGGCCGGTGCCTGCGTCTCTGTCGCCGGGTGAGGTGCCTTGTATGTCCCACTTGCGTGCTGTCGGGCTGCTGATCACGGTGGTCCTCCTGCTTTCGGCTTGCAGCCGCCTGGAGTTCGCCTATGAGTACGGGGACTGGTTCGCGGCCCGGCGGGTTGCCAGCTACCTGGATCTGGATCGCGACCAGCGTCGTGATGTGCGTGCGGACCTTCAGGCGTACCGGGATTTCCACAGGA
>SKYZ01000293.1 GCA_007127625.1 Aquisalimonas sp.
CCGCAGGCGCCGTCACCGCCGCCCTGGATCCCCGCCGGTGCTTCCTTGCGGCTGTTGGCCAGCACCGCCACGGTCATGGGTTCCAGGAAGCACAGGCGCCGCTCGACGCCGTCGCCGCCCCGCCACTGGCCGTCGCCGCCGGCCTCGTGGCGCACGGCGAAACCGTCCAGGCGGACCGGGAAGCGCGTCTCCAGCACCTCCGGATCCGTGAGGCGGCTGTTGGTCATGTGCACATGCACGGCACTGGCGCCGTGGAAGCCGTCGCCCGCACCGGCACCGCCGCAAAGGGTCTCGTAGTGCTGATGGGCATCGTTGCCGAAGGTGACGTTGTTCATGGTGCCCTGACTGTTGGCCATCACCCCCAGGGCCGCATACAGTGCGTCGGTGACCACCTGGCTCACTTCCACATTACCGGCAACCACCGCCGCCGGGTGGCGGGGGCTGAGCATGGAGCCGTCCGGGATCACCAGCTCGATGGGTTCCAGGCAACCATCGTTCAGCGGAATGGTGTCCTGCACCAGGGTACGCAGGACGTACAGCACCGCCGCCCGGGTCACCGCCCGCGGCGCGTTGAAATTGCTGTCCTGCTGGGGGCTGGAACCGGTGAAGTCCACCACCGCCGAGCGACTCTCGCGGTCGACACGGATGGTCACCCGCACCACGGCGCCGCTGTCCAGGCGCTTTTCCCAGGTGCCGTCGCCGAGCACGTCCAGCACCCGACGGACCTGCTCGGCGGCATTGGCCTGTACGTGGGCCATGTAGGCGTGCACCACGTCCAGGCCGTACTTTTCCACCAGCCCGCGCAGTTCGTTGACACCGCGGTTGTTGGCGGCGATCTGGGCACGCAGGTCGCTCAGGTTCTGCTCGATGTTGCGGGCGGGGTGCGGGCCGCTGCCGAAGAGATCCCGCAAGGCCTGTTCCTGCAACTCGCCGGCGTCGAGCACCTGCACATTGGTGATCAGCACGCCCTCGTCATCGATGTGGCGGCTGTGGGGCGGCATGGAACCCGGCGTGAGACCGCCCACGTCGGCGTGGTGGGCGCGGCTGGCCACGTAGAAGATGATCTCGCCGCCGGCGTCGTCGAACACCGGCGTCACCACGGTGATATCCGGCAGGTGGGTGCCGCCCTGGTAGGGGTCGTTGAGCATGAATACGTCGCCGGGCTGCATGGTGCCCTCGCGGGCGGCGATGATGGCGCGCACGCTCTCGCCCATGGAGCCCAGGTGCACCGGCACGTGGGGGGCATTGGCCACCAGGCCGCCGACGGCGTCGAACACGGCGCAGGAGAAATCCAGCCGCTCCTTGATATTGGCGGACTGGGCGGTGTTCTCCAGGGTCACCCCCATCTGCTCGGCGACGTTCATGAACAGGTTATTGAACACCTCCAGCATCACCGGGTCCGCCTCGGTGCCGACGCCGGGGGCGGCCGTGGCGGCTTCCCGGTCCAGCAGCAGGTGGCCGTAGGGGTTCACGCGCAGGGACCAGCGCGGCTCCACGACAATGGTGGACACCGGATCGCGGATGATGGCCGGACCGTCAATGCGGTCAGCGGGTGCCAGGGCTTCCCGGTCATAGACAGGCACGGTGCGCCGGGCACCCTCCATCCAGGCCTCCACGTGCCCCAGGGTATTCAGGCTGTCACCCGCGGCACGCGGCGCCCGCTCCGGTTCGCTACTGAGCGCGCCATCGCCGCCGATCACCTCGATCACCGCGGCGGCGATCATCACCCGCTTGTCCGGCATGGTGAAGCCGAAGCGGATGCGGTGCATGGTCTCGAAATCGGCCCGCACCTCCTCGGCATTGCCGTGGTCCACCAGCAGCGCGGTATCCGTGCCTTCGTAGCGGAGCTGCAGCTTGTGCACGGCGTGCAGCCCGTCGGCGGGCGCCCCCTGGGCCAGGAGTTCCTCCCGGCCCTCCTGCTCGGCCTGTTCCAGGCGCGGCGCCAGCCGCTCCAGAGTGTCGGCCTGCAGCGGCTCGTCCACGGCCAGTTCGCGCATGGTGGTGAGATCCGCCAGGCCCATGCCGTAGGCGGACAGCACCCCGGCGAAGGGGTGGATCAGCACCCGCGCCATGCCCAGGGCCTCGGCCACCCGGCAGGCGTGCTGACCGCCGGCACCGCCGAAACAGTTCAGGGTGTAGCCGGTGACGTCGTGCCCCCGCTGCACCGAGATCTGCTTGATGGCATTGGCCATGTTCTCCACGGCAATGCGCAGGTAGCCCTCGGCCACCTCCTCCGGACTGCGCCGGTCGCCAGTCTCCCGGTGGATGCGCTCGGTGAGTTCCCGGAAGGCCTCGCGGGTGACCTCGGCATCCAGCGGCTCGTCGCCGTCCGGGCCGAACACCCGCGGGAAGAACTCCGGTTGCAATCGGCCCAGCATGACGTTGCAGTCGGTGACGGTGAGCGGCCCGCCGCGGCGGTAGCAGGCCGGCCCCGGGTCCGCGCCTGCGGATTCCGGGCCGACCCGGTAGCGGCTGCCGTCGAACCCGAGCCGCGAGCCGCCGCCGGCGGCGACGGTGTGGATGCGCATCATGGGCACGCGCATGCGCACGCCGCCGATGACGGTCTCGAAGCTGCGCTCGAACTCACCGTTGTAGTGGGCGACGTCCGTGGACGTGCCGCCCATATCGAAGCCGATGACCTGCTCGAAACCCGCCATGCGCGCGGTACGCACGCAGCCGACAATGCCGCCGGCGGGCCCCGAGAGGATGGCGTCCTTGCCCTCGAACCAGCGTGCGTCGGTGAGCCCGCCGTCGCTTTTCATGAACATCAGGCGGGTGCCGCCCAGCTCCGCGGCCACCTGCTCGGCGTAACGCTTGAGGATGGGCGAGAGGTAGGCGTCCACCACCGTGGTGTCGCCCCGCCCCACCAGGCGCATCAGCGGGCTCACCCGGTGGGAGACGCTGACCTGCTCGAAACCCGCTTCGCGGGCGATGGCGGCCACCTGTTCCTCGTGGTCGGTGTAGCGGTAGCCGTGCATGAAGGCGATGGCACAGGCGGTACAGCCGGCGTCGCGGGCCTCCTCCAGGGCAGCGCGCACGGCGTCCGCGTCCGGGGCGGCGAGCACTGCGCCGTCGGCGGCGACACGCTCGTCCACCTCGATGACCCGGCGGTAGAGCTGCTCCGGCAGGCGGATATCCAGGGCAAAGATATCCGGACGGCTCTGGTAGCCGATGCGCAGGGCATCGGCGAAGCCGCGGGTGGTCACGAACACGGTGGGCTCGCCCTTGCGCTCCAGCAGGGCGTTGGTGGCCACGGTGGTGCCCATCTTCACCGACTCCAGACGCTCCGGCGCAATGGGGTCGCCCGGCTCCAGGCCCAGGAGATCGCGAATACCCTGCAGAGCCGCGTCACGATAGCGCTCCGGGTGCTCGGAGAGCACCTTGTGCATGACCATGGTGCCGTCCGGCCTGCGGCCGATCACGTCGGTGAACGTGCCACCCCGATCGATCCAGAACTGCCAGCGATCTTCCTGCCGATGCTGCATCATTGGCGCCCCCATGCGTCGAACAACCGGGATTGTACTACTCCTCCGACCTGCAGCCGCACGCATGCCGCCTTGTCGCCACGACCAATGCCACTGAACAACCGGGGCACGTCCTATATACTCTGGCACAACGACACGTGTGCGGGGTCTGCTGCCGCACCGGCAGCGGACGGCGGGACAGGCGCGAGCGGTTGCAGCCCGACAGTGGCAAGGAGGCCGACGGGGCTGCGCAGCGGAGGTGAAATGGGTGCGGAAAAGCGGGCGTTCACGCGGCACGAGGTGCGGTGGGACGCGGAAGTGCATACTCCCGCCGGCGCGGCGCTGGCCATGGAGATCCGCGATTTCTGCGAAGGTGGCGTGTTCCTGGTGGCCGCAAGCCGCACCGTCGCGGCAAGCCTGAAGCAGGTCGTCACCCCCGGGGACGCGATCACCCTGCACATGCGCGATCCCTTCAACGGTCGCGACCTGCGCACCCGCGCCCGCGCCGCCCACGTGACCACCACGGGTCTGGGCCTGAGCTTCTACCAGCCGGCGCCGGCCATGATCACCGGACTGATGGCGGTGAATGCCGGCCAGGTCGGTGCCGGCAGTGGCGATGCAGCCGACGAGCCGCCCCCACTGGGGAGCAGGGAGCGGGAGGCGTTCCGGCGCATCCTCGGCGAGTGCCTGCCGCTGATCCAGGACTACCTGGGTCACAGCCTGGACACCTTCATCACCCAGGCGGAGGCCCGGTTGCTGACCGCCTCCGACAAGGCCACCAGCCCAGCCGAACAATCCGACTTCTTCAACGCCCGCAAGCGGCTGCAGTCCCGCTCCCAGGAGGTGCGCAGCGCCCTGCTTGCCGACGCGGAAGCGGCCTGGAACGATCTCGGCCAGTTCACCATCCCGGGGAACAACAATCAGCCGGGCCAACTGGCGCTGGTGGACGACGCCGACTTCGAGGACTGGCTGGCACGCTCGGAGTTGATCACCCGGGCCGAGAGCCGCAGCAGGGTTCGCCTGCGCTTCCTGCACCGACGGTTGTCCCGGGCGGCGGGCGTGCGCATCGAGGAGGAGCGCAACCCGGTCTCCCCCGCGGCCCTGTGCTATTTCGTCAGTCGCCGTATGGACGCGCTGAAACTCACGCTGCAGACACGGAAGGTGGTCTACCAGGCGTTCGGCAAGACCGTTCTTCAGCAGAGCGGGGTGCTTTACGACACGCTGAACACCCGGCTGCGGGAGCGGAACGTTCTCCCGGACCTGGAGGAAGAGCGTCACACCATCACCAATGTCCGCAGCGAAGGCCAGCGCCCCGATGGCGCCCGGACCGATGGCGTCGACGGGCAGGGAGCCACGGCCAGCGGCGGTGCGGAGCAAGGTCCAGGCGCAGGTTTCGGCTCACTGATGGACAGTGTGCGCTCGCTGTTCCAGCGTCAGCGGAGCGCGAGCGCGAGCGCGGGTGCGGACGCCAGTCCGGGCGTCGAGTCCGCAGCTCCCGACAGCCAGCCCGCCGGTCCGGCGCCGAGCCGGGAGGCCGTGATCGAGGCGGCGGCTACGATCCAGCCACCGACGGCCGACCGGGCGGGAATGCGCGAACAGGTGGAAAGCCGGCTGCGGGAGGCCGGGGCGCCGGCCCTGGACGCCGCCACGGCCGAATCCGTGGACCTGCTGGAGACCTGGATCACGGGCGTCCAGCGCACCGGCGACCAGGCGGACCAGCTCCGCGCCTGGGTCAACGCCCTGGCACCGGTGGCCCTGCGCCTGGAGCTCAATGACGGCAGTTTCCTGTCGCGCCGGGACCATGGTCTGCACCGGCTCATCGACCACCTGGACCGGGCCGCGGACATCCTGGGATCGCTGGATGACAACCAGCGCGAAGGCATGCGCGGGGCCATCGAAGAAATCCTGACGACGGTGAACCGGGACGCCGACGAGCCGGACACCCTGGTGGAAGCCTGCGACTCCCTGGCCAAACTCACCGACAATCCCCAGCGACGGGTCAGCGCCAATGTCGAACGGCTGCGGGAGCGCTACGAGGGCTCCGAGCGCCTGGACGAGGCGCGACGCCAGGTGCAGGACAGCCTCGCGGATCAGTTGGGGGACAGCCGGATTCCGGAGCCGGTGCAGAACCTGCTGGACAGCGGCTGGCAGCACCATCTGGTGCTGACCTACCTGCGCGATGGCAAGGAGGGCGACACCTGGGAGCGCGGCCTGCGGGCGGTGGACCTGCTGGTGCGCGCGCTGGGCGGTCAGGATGGCAGGCGCCATGGCATCAAGCAGCCACAACGGCTGCTGGAGTACCTGCGCCACCACATGGACCGCCTCGGTCGCCCGTCCCGGGAAAGCGACCACGCCGTGGACACACTGGCGTACTGGGTCACCGGCGAGGGCCGCGACATCGTGCCGCCCCAGTCCGCCCCCCTGGCCCCGCTACAGCATCCGGACACCCCCGATCTGCCCGAGGAGTGGCTGGGCCAGGCAAAGCTTCTGAACCCGGGCACCTGGGTCATCTTCCGCGACACGCAGGGGTTGCCCAAGCCACGGCGACTGGCGTGGACGGATCGCCGCCGCTCCCGCTTCGTGTTCGTCGACGAGGGCGGCCGCAAGGCCGAGGACCTGAACCTCGAGGAACTGGCGCGGGCGTTCGGCGAAGAGCGGGCCGCAACCGCCGGAAACCTGGACCTGCCCGCCACCGAACGGCGCTGGCAGGAGATGCTGGAGGGCCTCAACCGCCAGCTCGTGCACCAGGCCACCCACGATGATCTCACCGGGCTGCTGAACCGCCGCACCTTCGAGCGCCGGATCCGCCACGTGCTGGAACACGCCCGGGGCCGCAAGGTGAATCAGGCCACGGCCTGCCTGTTCTCCCTGGACGATTTCAAGCTGGTGAACAACACCCTGGGGCACCGTGGCGGCGATCAGATCCTGCGCCAGTTGGGCCAGCGCCTCCAGGATGCCCTGCCCGCCCAGGGGGTGGTGGCACGCATGGGGGGTGACGAATTCGCGGTACTGATGCGTGGGGTCGAGGGCGAGGCCGGCGCTGCCTTTGCCGAAGAACAGCGCCGCGCCATCCGTGACTGGCGACCGCAGGTGGACGGCCAGAACACCAGCCTCAGTGTCAGCGTCGGCATTCTCACCTTTTCACCGGAAACCCACGGCGTGAGCGACGTGCTCCGGGACCTGGAGAACGCCTGCACCACCGCCCGTGAACAGGGTGGCAACCGCTGTCACGTCACCGACGCGCAGGATCTCGAAGCGGCCGACCTGCGCAGCAACGTGGAACAGGTGGCCCGCGTGGACCGGGCGCTGGAGTCCGAACGCCTGGAGCTCTCCTGTCAGCGCATCGAGCCGCTGACCCAGGGCCGGGCGCCCCTGTACGAAGTGCTCATCGCCAGTGCCGGTGATCCGCAGAACGCCATCCGGCCGCACGAATTCATCCCGGCCGCCGAGCGCTTCGGCCGCATGCCGGCGGTGGACCGCTGGGTCATCCGCGACACCTTTGCCTGGTGCGCCGCGAATCCCGGGCGACTGGACGAGGTGGACGCCCTGTGCATCAACCTCTCCGCCCAGACCCTGGCGGACGTGGACTTCGCCCAGTGGCTGCGACAGACGCTGCAGTCCCACCAGGTGCAGGCCAGCAAGATCTGCTTCGAACTCACCGAGACGGCGGCCACCGCCAATCTCGGGCTGACCGCGGACCTGCTGCTGGCACTGAAGGATCTCGGCTGCCGCTTCGCGCTGGACGATTTCGGCGGCGGGCTGTCATCCTATACGGATCTGAAGAATCTGCCTGCCGACATCCTCAAGATTGACGGCGCGTTCATCCGCGACATGGACCGCAACGCGGCGGATCGCAACGTGGTGCAATCGGTTCACGATCTGGCCCACCATCTGGGCAAACTCACCGTGGCGGAATTCGTGGAGACAGAGGACGTCTATCAGCAGGCCCGGGAACTGGGGCTGGACTACGTGCAGGGGTACCACGTGGAACGGCCTTGCCCACTGGATGAACTGGGACTGCAGCGGCTGGACCTTCCGGTGTAGTTTTTAGTTTACATATCCTATACATTTATTGTACAAGTTTGCCGACGCAATGGCCGGGCCGGAGAACCCCATGAATCTTGACGACATGACCGACTCCTTCAACCGCATCATCCGCGCCGTGGGCGAGGATGTCTCGCGGGACGGTCTGCAGAAGACCCCGGAACGGGCCGCCCAGGCCTTTGCCTACCTTACGGAAGGCTATAACCAGAACCTGGAAGAACTGGTCAACGGCGCCATCTTCCCGTCGGACAACGACGAGATGGTCATCGTCCGGGACATCGAGTTCTACTCCCTGTGCGAGCATCACCTGCTGCCGTTTCTCGGTCGTGCCAACGTCGCCTACATTCCCAACGGCAAGGTCATCGGGCTGTCGAAGATCGCCCGGATCATCGACATGTACGCCCGGCGTTTCCAGATCCAGGAGAACATGACCAAGGAGATCGCCGACGCCGTCATGAGCGTCACCGACGCCAAGGGCGTGGCCGTGCACCTGAACGCGCGCCACATGTGCATGATGATGCGCGGCGTCGGCAAGCAGAACTCCAGCATGACCACATCGGTGATGCTGGGCACGTTCCGGGAGTCGCAATCCACCCGCAACGAGTTCCTGCAGCTCATCAAGAGCTAGGAGAATCCACATGAGTGTGGCCGAAGAGATGCTGGAGCCGGGGCCGGCCCGGGTCGAGAGCTCGCGCATCCGCATCAAGAACCTGCGCCTGCGAACCTTCGTGGGCCTGAACGAGGAGGAGCAGCAGAAGCGCCAGGACGTGGTGATCAACATCACCATCGATTACGAAGCCCTGCGCGCTGCCGCCTCCGACTCCCCGGACGACGCGCTGAACTACCGCACCATCACCAAGCAGGTGATCGAGCTCGTGGAGGACAACCGCTTCCTGCTGCTGGAGAAACTCGTCCACGACGTCATCAAGCTGGTGCTCGGCCACCAGGCCGTGGACAGCGTGCAGGTGGAAGTGGACAAGCCCCACGCCCTGCGCTTCGCCGATTCCGTCTCGCTGACCATGGCCGCCAGTCGCCGGGAGTGACCTTGAGCGAACCCGCCGGCGCACATGTGGACGCCCGCACCCGGCGCACGGCCTTCATTCTGGGCCTCGCCGGAGCGCTGCCCTTCGTCGTCCTGGCCGCACTGCTGTGGTGGCAGGCGGACGGCGAACACGCCCTGGCACTGACCGCGCTCACGGGCTACGGCGCCATCATTCTCTCCTTTCTCGGCGGCATTCACTGGGGGCTCGCCCTGCGCAACGCCGATGCCGATCCCCGCGATTTCATCATCAGCGTCATCCCCTCGCTGCTCGCCTGGGTGGCGCTGCTGCTGCCTGCCATCCCCGCCCTGACCATTCTCGCGGCGTGCTTTCTCGGCCAGCTCGCGCTGGACTGGCGCCTGCGGCTCGCCGCGTGGTTCCTGCTTCTGCGGGGCCTTCTCACCACCATCGTCGTCCTCAGCCTGCTCACCGGCGTCGCCGCGTTGACACTGCCCGCGGTCTGAAACGCGCCAGCCCGCACCGGCACTGAAGCCGTAACACTGGTATCTCCGAAGAGCTCTGGAGCGGGATACAAACATTTGATCTGAATCAACTTTATCCCCTTGCGAAGACCCTGTTCTTGAACTATGCTGCAGCGCAGAAAGAGAGGGACTCTTTCACGACAACGCGAGGAGATGACCATGTATACCGAGATGTTCGAGAAGACCAGCACCGAGATGGCGCAGGCACTGAATCCGATCCGCGAGGCCCAGAACAAGATGCTGGATCACGTCGCCAAGGTGGCCGATTTCCAGATGGAAGCCATGAAACACTACTCCGAGCTGAGCCTGGGCACCCTGCGCGCCATGGCGGAGATCAAGGACCCCCAGAGCCTGCAGGCCTATGTCAGCAAGCAGACCGAGGTCACCAAGTCGCTGGGCGAGCAGATCACCGCCGATATCAACCAGCTGGTGAAGATCAACCGCAGCTTCACCGAGGACATGCAGAAGCTCACGCAGAAGAGCGTGACCACGGCCAGCGAGCAGGCGAAGAAGGCGGCCAAGGAGGTCACGGACCAGGCCACCAACGTTGCCACGCGCACCACCACGGACGATCCGGCCAGCAACGCCAGCAGCAGCAGCGCATCCGCGAAGAAACAGCGCGCCTCCAGCAACTGACGGCCAGCCAGGCTACTTCCCCCGTCAACGCCCGCCTCCCGGCGGGCGTTGTTGTTGCGCGCCTCCAGGTCCCGGGCGCTGCGGCACGCCTCTTGCTTCATCTGTATAATGCCAAGCTGACACATGTTTCGACGCGGGCAGACGGGGGCACGCTTGGACCTGACCCACCAGATCATCCTCTTCGGCGGGCTGCTGTTCATTGCCAGCATCCTGGCAAGCGTGATCTCCAGCCGGATCGGTGCGCCCCTGCTGCTGGTGTTCCTGATCATCGGCATGCTCATGGGCGAGGAAGGTCCGGGTGGCCTGGTCTTCGACGACTTCCAGACCGCCCACCTGATCGGCAGTCTCGCGCTGGCGGTGATCCTGTTCGACGGCGGGCTGCGCACAAAGGTGACCAGTTTCCGGGTCGGCCTGCGCCCTGCCGTGGTGCTGGCCACGGTGGGCGTGGTGCTCACGGTGACCATCACCGGGCTGATCACCGCCTGGGTCTTCGACATGCCGCTGCTGGTGGCGCTGCTCATCGGCGCCATTGTCGGCTCCACCGACGCTGCCGCGGTGTTCTACCTGCTCCACGCCCACGGCCTGGAACTCAAGGAGCGTATCGGCGCGACGCTGGAGATCGAGTCCGGCAGCAACGACCCCATGGCCATCTTTCTCACGGTGGCGTTCATCGAGCTGATCCTGGGCCAGCACGAGAGCATCGGCATCGGCCTGGCGCTGGAGTTCGCGCAGCAGATGGGCCTGGGCGGGCTCATCGGGCTCGCCGGCGGCTTCGCCCTTGCCTACGGTGTCAACCGCGTACCGCTGACCCCCGGGCTGTATCCGCTGCTGGCCATCTCCGGGGCGCTGGTGGTGTTCGGCCTCACGTCGGTGCTCGGCGGCAGCGGCTTTCTCGCCGTGTACCTCGCGGGCATCGTCCTGGGTAATCGCCGCATTCAGAGCTCCCAGAACATCCGCCGCTTCCACGACGGCATGGCCTGGCTGGCACAGATCATCATGTTCCTGATGCTGGGACTGCTGATCACGCCGTCGCACCTGATCGACGTCGCCCCCCAGGCACTGGTGGTCTTCGCGGTGCTGCTGCTGGTGGCACGGCCGGTGGCGGTGCTCGTCTCCCTGCTGCCGTTCCGCTTCCCGTTGAAGGAGCAGGCGTTCATCGGCTGGGTGGGACTGCGCGGTGCGGTGCCCATCCTGCTCGGGCTGTTCCCCTTCATTGCCGGCGTCGACGACGCCGGGGCCTACTTCAATATCGCCTTCTTCGTGGTGCTGCTGTCCCTGGTGCTGCAGGGATGGACGGTGGCGCCCATTGCCCGCTGGATGGAACTGGACGTGCCGCCCCGCTCGCGGGTGGTGCACCGGCTGGAACTGGATCTGCCCGGGCAGCCCGAGTACGAACTGGTGGGCTACCATCTCACCTCGGACAGCCCCGCCCTGTACAAGCTGGTGCGGCGGCTGCGGATGCC
>SKYZ01000417.1 GCA_007127625.1 Aquisalimonas sp.
CCCACTGGGCTGACAGGCTGCGATCCTTGGTGATGACCGTCCAGTCGTCCTTGAGCAGGCGGGTTTCCTTGCGGCCGGCGTTGATCATGGGCTCGATGGTGAAGGTCATGCCCGCTTCCAGCGTCATGCCCTTGCCGGCGGTACCGTAGTGGAGGACCTGGGGTTCCTCGTGGAACTCGCTGCCGATCCCGTGGCCGCAGTACTCCCGGACCACGGAGTAATTGTAACTCTCGGCGAACGTCTGAATGGCGGCGCCGATGTCGCCCAGGCGTGCGCCGGGACGGACCACGCGGATGCCTTCCCACATGGCGGCATGAGTGACATCGCAAAGCCGCCGGCCAAGGATCGTCGGCTCCCCCACGTGATACATGCGGCTGGTGTCGCCGTGATAGCCGTCCTTGATGACCGTGACGTCGATGTTGAGGATGTCGCCCTTCTTGAGCTTCTTCGGCCCGGGGATGCCATGGCAGACCACATGGTTCACGGAGGTGCATATTGACTTCGGAAAGCCGCGGTAATTCAGGGGGGCCGGCACCGCATGGTGCTGGTGCACGATGTAATCATGCGCGATCCGGTCCAGCTCCTCGGTGGTGACCCCCGGGCGCACGTGCTCCTCCAGCAGACTCAGGACGTCCGCCGCCAGCTTTCCGGCGGCACGCATTTTCTCGATTTCATCGGCGGACTTGATGGTGACCGTCATGGGTGCGCGCTGATCTCCCGTTGTCAGAATCGTCGCTTTGTTGGCGTCCCTCGAACGTCCGGCACGCCGGAATCCGGCGTCTCTTCGATCGTTCCGAAAGCGCTCTGTGGCGGGGTGCGAAATTGTCGCGGCAAGCAAGGTATGGTATAAAGCGCGCGCTTCACAGGCAAATGCCGGAAGCAAAAACCATGGTCGCCAGCGTGCGGCCGACTACACACCCGCATCGTGAAAACCGGTCCAGGGGGTTGCCCTCACGGGTTCCTGACCGGGATGCGGGGAGGCCCAAACCCGAATAGGAGAATCCCATCATGGCCAACGTGTCCATGCGAGAAATGCTGGAGGCGGGTGTCCACTTCGGCCACCAGACCCGCTTCTGGAATCCCAAGATGGCGCCGTACATCTTCGGTGAGCGCAACAAGATCCACATCATCAACCTGGAAAAAACCCTGCCGCTCTACCAGGACGCCCTGAACTTCATGGGCAAGCTGGCGGCCAACGGCGGCAAGATCCTGTTCGTCGGCACCAAGCGTGCTGCGCGGGATGCGGTCCGCGCCGAGGCGAAACGGTGCAACATGCCGTATGTTGACCATCGCTGGCTCGGCGGCATGATGACCAACTTCCGCACCGTCAAGCAGTCCATCCGGCGCCTGAAGGATCTCGAGCAGCAGGAAGAGGACGGCACCTTCCGCAAGCTGGTCAAGAAGGAAGCCCTGGAGCTGACCCGCGAGAAGGACAAGCTGGATCGTTCGCTGTCCGGCATCAAGGACATGGAGCGCCTGCCCGACGCCATGTTCGTGATCGACGTCGGCTACGAGAACATCGCCATCAAGGAAGCGCAGAAGCTCAACATCCCGGTGGTGGGCGTGGTGGACACCAACAACCCGCTGCAGGGGATCGACTACGTCATTCCCGGCAATGATGACGCCATCCGCGCCATCCAGCTCTACACCCGTGGGGCGGCGGACGCCATCCAGGATGCCAAGGCCTCGTCGGTGAAGCCGGGCGCCAACGAAAAGGATGATTTCGTCGAGGTGCGGGAGAACCAGGATTCCCAGGAATCCGATGCGGACGAAGGCGCTGCGGCGCAATAGCAGGATCTGGCGGGCGGTCAGGGATATATTGGCCGCCCGCTTCGTGGATTGACGGGCCCGGAGCGCGCCCCTGGCGCCGCCCGGGTTGCGTGGTTACAGCGAACAGAGCGAGAGGACGGGAACATGGCGATTACAGCTGCCCAGGTGAAGGAGCTCCGTGAGCGCACCGGCTCCGGCATGATGGAATGCAAGAAGGCCCTGGTGGAGGCGGACGGCGACATCGATGCCGCCATCGAGGCCATGCGCAAGAAAGGCTTGGCCAAGGCCGAGAAGAAGGCCGACCGCGTGGCCGCGGAAGGCAAGATCGTGACCAAGGTGTCCGACGACGGCCGCCAGGGCGTGATCCTGGAGATGAACAGCGAGACGGACTTCGTCTCCGCTGGCGATGATTTCACCAACTTCGCCAACGCCGTGGCCGCCATCATTCTCGACAGGCAGCCCGCCGACGAGAATGCGCTGCTGGAGCTCGACTTTGACGGCGAACGCGACGTCCACACCGCCCGCAAGGAGTTGGTGGCAAAGATCGGTGAGAACATCCAGTTGCGCCGCTTCCATCTGTACAGCACCGAGTCCGGGCAGATTGCCCAGTACCTGCATGGGGTACGCATCGGCGTGATGGTGGAGATGGAAGGCGGCGATGCCCAGCTGGGCCGGGACATCGCCATGCACGTCGCCGCCAGTAACCCGCTGGCCGTGGACGAAAACGACATGCCTGCAGACGTGCTCGAGAAGGAGCGCGCCATTCTCAAGGCCCAGGCCGAAGAGAGCGGCAAGCCGCCGGAGATTGTCGAGAAGATGCTCGACGGCCGGGTGAAGAAGTACCTCAAGGAGACCACGCTCCTGGGGCAGCCCTTCGTCAAGGATCCCGACCAGACCGTCGCCGAGCTGCTCAAGGCCGCCGGCGCCACGGTCAAGCGCTTCACGCGATTCGAGGTCGGCGAGGGCATCGAGAAGCAGGAAGGCAACTTTGCCGACGAGGTGATGGCCCAGGTTCGCGGATCCTGATCGGGTGTGAGAGGATCACGAGCCATGTCAAAACCTGTCTACGGTCGTGTCCTCCTGAAGCTCAGCGGTGAAGGGCTGCTGGGCGATGCCGATTACGGCATCGACCCGGCGGTGAGCCGCC
The DNA here is from genome assembly GCA_007127625.1 of Aquisalimonas sp. GTDB lineage: Bacteria > Pseudomonadota > Gammaproteobacteria > Nitrococcales > Aquisalimonadaceae > Aquisalimonas. The sequence goes on from SKYZ01000417.1 coordinate 2,918, forward strand.
GACTGGCCAGGGAGATCCGGGAGGTCCGCGAGGCCGGCGTGGAACTCGCGCTGGTCATCGGTGGCGGCAACATCTTCCGCGGTGCGGGCCTCGCGGCAGCCGGCATGGATCGTGTGACCGCGGATCACATGGGAATGCTGGCGACCGTGATGAACGCGCTGGCCCTGCAGGATGCCCTGGAACAGGAAGGGGTGTTCACCCGGGTGATGTCCGCCATCAAGATCAACCAGGTCTGTGAGGATTACATCCGGCGCCGGGCCGTGCGCCATCTGGAGAAAGGGCGTACCGTGATCTTCGCGGCGGGCACCGGCAATCCGTTCTTCACCACCGATTCCGCGGCCAGCCTGCGTGCCATCGAGGTCAACGCCGATATCATGCTCAAGGCCACCAAGGTGGACGGCGTGTATTCCGCAGATCCGGTACACGACCGGGATGCATCGCGGTATCGTCGGCTGACCTTTGATGAAGTGCTGGATCGCAAGCTTTCGGTGATGGACGCCACTGCAATCGTGCTGTGTCGCGAGCACGGCCTGCCCATACAGGTGTTCGACATGACGCGCCCGGGTGCCCTGATGGAACTGGTGCTCGGGGGTGATGTGGGCACCGTCGTCGAGAGAGGATGACTACCGTGATCGAGGATATCGAAAAGGACGCGCGCCAGCGGATGAAGAAGTCGGTGGAGTCGCTGCGTCAGGATCTGGTGAAGATCCGCACCGGGCGAGCCCACTCCAGCCTGCTCGACCACGTAACCGTCGAGTACTACGGTATGGAGGTGCCGATCAACCAGGTGGCCAACGTCAGCGCCAGCGATGCGCGGACGCTGCTGGTAACGCCCTTCGAAAAGGGCATGGGACAGAAGATCGAGAAGGCCATCATCCAGTCCGACCTGGGGCTCAACCCGGCGTCCCAGGGTGATGTGCTCCGGGTGCCCATGCCGGCTTTGAATGAGGAGCGGCGCAAGGAGCTGGTGCGGTTCGTGCGCAACGAGGCCGAGCAGGCCCGGGTGGCGATCCGCAATGTCCGGCGCGATGCCAACAACGATCTCAAGACCCTGATGAAGGAAAAGGAGATCACGGAAGACGATCAGAAGCGTGGCGAAGAGCGCATCCAGAAGCTCACCGACCAGTTCGTCGCCCAGGTGGACGAAGCCCTGGAGCAGAAGGAACAGGAGCTCATGGCGGTCTGATCCCCGGGAGCCGGCCCGGAGCCAGCAACACGGGCGGGTTTCGGGGCCCGCAATGCAGCCTGGCAGGCCCAACGCGCGGCGGGAACGATGAGCGACGTATCAGCGGAAAGGAAGGATCCCCGGCGGGATGTCCCGCGCCATATCGCCATTGTCATGGATGGTAACGGGCGCTGGGCCAAGGCGCGGATGATGCCGCGGCAGGCCGGCCACCGGGCCGGCGCCGAATCCGTGCGTCAGGTGGTCGAAGCCGCCGGCAAGATGGGCGTGGAGGTCCTGACTCTGTTCGCGTTCAGCAGTGAGAACTGGGCGCGTCCGCAGGAGGAGGTGTCCGTGCTCATGGACTTGTTCCTCCGCACCCTGGAGAAGGAGTCCGTGCGCCTGCACGAGCACAACGTGCGCATCCGCATGATCGGGGATCGCGCTCGCCTGTCGCGGCGCCTGCAGGAGCAGATGGCATCGGCGGAGGCGCTCACCGCGGACAATACCGGCCTCACCCTGGTCATTGCTGCGAGCTACGGCGGCCGCTGGGATCTGGCAGAGGCCGCGCGGCGCATGGCGCGGGATGCCCGTGACGGACGGCTGGATCCGGGCGAAGTCAACGAGCAGTGCATGGCCTCCTACCTGAGCCTGGATGGCCTGCCGGATCCGGATCTGCTGATCCGCACCGGGGGCGAGAAGCGCATCAGCAACTTCCTCCTCTGGCACCTGGCCTACGCGGAACTCCTGTTCGTGGACACCCTCTGGCCCGATTTCGGTGTCGACGAGCTGCACTCGGCGGTTGATGCCTATGCGGGTCGCGAGCGCCGCTTTGGCAGGACGGGAGAGCAGGTGGAGCGGGTCGGCCGTGCTTAAGTGGCGGTGGATCACCGCCCTGGCCCTGTTGCCCCTGGTTCTCGGGGCGGTGTTCCTGCTGCCCAATGCCGGTTTCGCCCTGGTCATGCTGCTGGTGGTGGCGCTGGGCGCGTGGGAATGGGCGGCGCTGGTGGGCCTGCATGAGCATGGGGTGCGAGCGGCGTACGTGGTCGCGATGGTGGCGGTTGCCGCCTGCACATGGCTGCTGTTCCCGTTCCCCCTGCTCACGGCAACGGTGCTCTCTCTGGGCGCTCTGGTCTGGTGCGTGCTGGCGGTCTGGCAGGTGCGTTTCGAACTTGGCCGGGCGCGGGCGGAGGCGTTGTCCGGGTTGCCCGGCATGACCCTGGGGGTGCTCCTGCTGGTTCCGGCCTGGTTCGCGCTGGTGTGGATGCACGACCGTCCGGATGGACCCTGGGTGGTTGTGGTGGTTCTGGTGCTGACCTGGGCGGCGGATGTCGGCGCGTTCTTCGCGGGGCGCTGGTTCGGGCGCCGCCGCCTGGCGCCACGGACGAGCCCCGGCAAGACCCGGGAAGGTGCCCTGGGCGGTCTGGTCCTGGCGGTGGCTCTGGTCTGGGGCATGAGTGTCGTGCTGCCGGTGTATCTGCCCGGGTTCGGGGCCCTCGCCCTGTTGGCGCTGGTGACCGTTGCCGCCTCCATTCTCGGTGACCTGTTCGAGAGCATGGTCAAGCGCCTGCGCGGCGTGAAGGACAGCGGCACGCTGTTGCCCGGTCACGGTGGCGTGCTCGACCGGATCGATTCCCTGACCGCAACGGCGCCGGTGTTCGCAGCGGGGCTGGTATGGCTGTGACCACGGTTTCGGTTCTCGGTGCCACTGGATCCATTGGCACCAGTACCCTGGACGTGCTGCGGCGGAATCCGGATGCCTTCCGTGTGGTTGCGCTCACCGGCCACCGCAACGTGAAGCTGCTGGAGGCGCAGTGCCGGGAGTTCGCGCCTGAGGTCGCGGTGGTCGCCGACGCCGAGCGCGCCGCGGACCTGCGTCTGCGCCTTGCCGACGCCGGGCTTGGCACGGAGGTGCACCATGGGGATCAGGGCCTGGAAGCAGCCGCCGGAGTCGATGCCGAGATTACCGTGGCGGCCATCGTCGGTGCGGCGGGGCTGCGCCCCACGTTGAAGGCCGTGGCCAGGGGGCGGCGCATCCTGCTGGCCAACAAGGAATCACTGGTCATGGGCGGGGCACTGTTCATGGCGGCGGTGGAGCGCAGCGGCGCAGAACTCCTGCCCGTGGACAGCGAGCACAACGCGATTTTTCAGTGCCTGCCGGGGAACTTTTGCCGGGGGCGGCTCGTCGATAGCGGAGTAAGCCGCGTCGTGCTGACGGCATCCGGGGGTCCGTTCCGGGACTGGGCAGTCGATGCGCTCCAGGGAGTCACGCCGGAGCAGGCCTGTGCGCATCCCAACTGGAGCATGGGCCGCAAGATCTCGGTGGATTCGGCAACCCTGATGAACAAGGGGCTGGAGGTGATCGAGGCGTCGTGGCTGTTCGGTCTCGAACCGGCACAGCTGGACGTGGTGATCCACCCCCAGAGCATCGTGCATTCGTTCGTGGAGTATGCTGACGGTTCCATGCTGGCCCAACTGGGAAATCCGGACATGCGTACGCCCATTGCCCATGCGCTGGCCTGGCCACGACGGATTCCGGCCGGTGTGCCGCCCCTGGACCTGGTGCGGCTCGGGCAGCTTGAGTTTCGGGCACCGGATACGTCGCGCTTCCGTTGCCTTGACTTCGCCTTCCGTGCCCTGCGGGAGGGTGGCGCCAGCGGGGCGGTTCTGAATGCGGCAAACGAAGCCGCCGTGGAGGCCTTTCTGGAACGTCGCCTGCCCTTTACCCGGATTCCGGATGTCATTGCCACCGCCCTGGACGAGTTCGCCGGTACCGATGCCACGGACCTGGACGCGCTCCTGGCCCTGGATCGGGAAGTGCGTGACCGGGCCCGGGCCATGATCGGGGACTGCGCGGGAGGGATGCAGTGAGCGGCGTCGGCGTCAGCGTTCTCGCGTTTCTGGTTGCCATCGCTATCCTGGTGGCCTTCCACGAATTCGGCCATTACTGGACGGCCCGGCGCCTGGGCGTGAAGGTGCTGCGCTACTCCATCGGCTTCGGTACGCCGTTGCTCACCTGGCGTCGCGGAGCCGATCAGACTGAATACGTCATTGCCGCGATCCCCCTGGGCGGTTACGTCAAGATGCTGGACGAGCGCGAAGCGCCGGTGGCCGAGGACGAAAGACACCGTGCGTTCAACGTGCAGCCGCTGTGGCGCCGAACCCTGATTGTCCTCGCCGGGCCGGGCGCCAATTTCCTGCTCGCCATTGCCGTCTACTGGTTGCTGTTCGTCGTCGGAACACAGGAGCTTCGCCCCGTGATCGGTCCGGTGGAGCCGGAGACGCCGGCGGCGGAAGCCGGGCTCCAGGAAGGCGACGAGATCCTGGCCCTGGAGGGGCGCCGGACGCCGGCCTGGGATCGTGTGCTCATGGAGTTCATGGAGGGGGGGCTGCGCGGCCGGGTAGTGGACGTGCAGGTGCGCACGGAAGACGGTCGTGAAATCGTGCGCGAGATGGATCTCGGTGGCCTGCCACGGCTTGGCGATGATCCCGATCTGCTGCGGGTCATCGGCCTGCAGCCCTGGCAACCCCGTATCGAGGCGCGCATCGGCGAACTGATCGATGGCGGGGCGGCTGCCCGTGCCGGGTTGCAGTCAGGTGATACGGTCACGGCTGTTGCCGGTGAACCGGTGGACCAGTGGCGGGATCTGGTTTCGGCCCTGAACAATCGGGCCGGGGAAAGCGTGACTCTCGCTCTGGAGCGCGATGGTGTCACGCGCGAGGTGGGTGTCGATCTCAACCCGGCGGGCTCCGATCGCGGCGTTCTCGGCGTGCGACCGGACATCGAGCCCGACGCCTTCGCACACATGTTCCATACCGTGCGCTACGGACCGGTGGAATCCGTGGGCGAAGCGGTGCAGAACACCTGGCAGACCGGTGTACTCACGGTGCAGGTGCTGGGCAAGATGCTCATCGGTGAAGCGTCACTGAAGAATCTCAGTGGCCCCATCAACATTGCCCAGTACGCCGGGGATACCGCATCCACCGGGCTGGTACCGTTCCTGAAATTCCTGGCGCTGATCAGCATCAGTCTCGGCGTGATCAACCTGTTGCCGATCCCGATCCTCGACGGTGGTCACCTGATGTACTTCGTTGCGGAGGCGATCAAGGGCAGCCCGGTCTCGGAGCAGGCCCAGGCCATTGGCCAGCAGATCGGGATACTGATGCTGATCCTGCTCATGGGATTGGCGTTTTACAACGATATCGCCCGGCTTCTCGGTTGACCGGTTCCTGATTCGACAACATTGACAAAGACTTCTTATGCGCAGATTCGTGGTTGCCGTTGCCCTGTGTGTTGCCGTGATTGCCCCGGTGCAGGCCTTCGAAGCGTTCACTGTGGAAGACATCCGGGTCGAAGGGCTGCGTCGTATCGCGCCCGGCACGGTGTTCAATTATCTCCCCATCTCCACCAACGACAACGTCGACCGGCAGCTGGCAGCCGAAGGTGTTCGCGCGCTGTATGACACCGGCTTTTTCCAGGACGTGGAGCTGCAGCGGGACGGTAACGTACTCGTGGTCAATGTCGTCGAGCGGCCATCGGTGGCTGAAATCGAAATCACCGGCAACAGCGCCATTCCCACGGATGCGCTGATCCAGGCCATGCGGGATTCGGGCCTTGCCGAGGGGGAGACGTTCAACCGTGCGCTGCTGGACGGCATCGAACGGGAACTGCGGCGGCAGTATTTCGGCCAGGGCCGCTATGACGTGGAAGTCGAGAGCACCGTCTCGCCGCTGCCGCGCAACCGTGTGGCCATCCGCATCGATATCGACGAGGGGCGCACCGCACGAATCCGCGATGTCCACTTCGTCGGCAACGAAGCGTTCAGTGACCGGGAACTGGCGGGTGTCTTCAACCTGGGGCCGCGCCCCTGGTATCTGCCGTTTTCCCGCCGTGACCGCTACTCCCGGGAGGCCCTCGGGGGCGATCTGGAAAATCTGCGCTCCCATTACATGAATCGCGGCTACGCCGACTTCAGTCTGACCTCCAGCCAGGTCTCGCTGACACCGGACCGCAGTGGTATCTATGTCACCGTCAACCTGGACGAAGGCGAGGAATACCGCCTGGGCGAGGTACGCATCGTCGGCGACACCATCGTCGAACGCGAGGAAATGCAGGAACTCCTGGGGGTGAAGGAGGGGGACCTCTTCTCCCAGGAGGAGATCACCGCGGGCGCCAGCAATATCCGTGACCGGCTGGGTGTCGAGGGCTATGCCTTCGCCAACGTCAATCCGGTGCCGGATATCGATCGCGACAACCAGACCGTGGACCTCACCTATTACGTGGATCCCGGCAGCAGGGCTTACGTGCGCCGACTGAACATCAGCGGCAATTTCCGCACCGATGACGAAGTCATCCGGCGGGAAATGCGGCAGATGGAGGGTGGCTGGTATTCGTCGGAGAACATAGCAACGTCCCGACGGCGCCTGAACCAGCTGGGCTTTTTCGAGCGGGTGGATATCGAGACCCCGCAAGTGCCCGGCGAGCAGGACCAGATCGACGTCAACGTGGACGTCACCGAGGGCCTGTCCGGCAGCCTGCAGGCCGGCATCGGCTATGGCAGCGGTCAGGGCATGCTTCTGAACTTCTCGGTGGCCCAGGACAATCTTCTGGGTACCGGCGACCGCATGATGCTGGCGCTGAACAACAGCCGGGTGAGCTCCCTTTACCGCCTGACCTACACCGATCGGTACTACAACGTCGACGGTGTCACGCGTTATTTCAACGCCAGCCTGCGGGAGACGGACGCCCGCCGGGCGCGGCTGTCCGACTACGGCGTGCGGCAGGGCAACCTGGATATCGGCTTCGGCATCCCGCTGAACGAAGAGGACGAGATCCGGATCGACGTGGGGTACGAGGATCTGCGGCTGAACCTGGGCTCCCAGGCCACGGAGGATCAGCGCGACTTCGTTGACGAGTTCGGCGACCACTACATCAACTACAAGACAGAAGTCAGCTGGACACGGAATACCTTCGACCGTCGCGTGTTCCCCACCAGTGGCGCACGTCAGTCCATCGGGGTGGAGGTGGCGCTGCCGGAGAGCGACCTGGAGTACTACAAGGCCCGCTACAGCCAGCAGCGGTACTTCCCGCTGGCCGAGGACTGGTCCTTGTCCCTGCACGGACGGGTCGGCTTCGGCGAGGGCTATGGCGACACCAGTCGACTGCCCTTCTTCGAGAACTTCTTCGCCGGCGGCATCAATTCGGTGCGGGGCTACCGGGCCAGTTCCCTGGGTCGGCGGGGCGCGGACGGCCGACCCACCGGTGGTAACCTGAGAACCGTGGCCAACGCCGAGGTGTTCTTCCCCATGCCGTTCGTGGATTCGGACGCAGTGCGGTTCTCCACCTTCGTCGACGGGGGGCAGGTCTACGATACCCGCCGGGATGAGTCCATCCGGCTGGATGACTGGCGCTATTCTGCGGGCGTGGCCTTTACCTGGATGTCGCCCCTGGGCGCATTGACAATGAGCCTGGCCGAACCGTTTAATGACGGGCCCGAAGACGACCTGGACCGGTTCCAGTTCTCTCTCGGCCAGTTCTTCTAGGCGCCAGCCGGCTGACGCCCGACCTCGCGCCGGTACCGCCAGGATAGAGAGTACTGATGAACAAAGTGTATTCCGTGTTGGTGGCGGTGATGCTCACGGCGGTGACCGGCGTGGCCGTGGCCGAGAGCAAGATCGGCTTCGTCAACGCCGGCCGGGTGACTTCGGAGGCGCCCCAGGCCGAAGCCGCCCGCGCCAGTCTCGAGGAGGAGTTCGGACCCCGGGACCGGGCAATTTCCGAGGAGCGCGAAGCGCTGCGTGAGCTGGAGACGCAGCTCAATCGCGATGGCGCGGTCATGAGCGAGGAGGAACAGCAACGGCTTCAGAGGGATCTGGTGGCGCGCCAGCGGGAGCTGCGGCGTGCGGAAGAGGAATTCCGTGAAGACTTCAACATGCGGCGTAACGAGGAACTCGGCCGGTTGCAGCGGCGCATCGTGGATACCATCAACGATCTGGCGGAATCGGAGGGTTTCGATCTGATCGTCA
>SKYZ01000151.1 GCA_007127625.1 Aquisalimonas sp.
GGCGGACCTGAAGGTCCGCCCTACAGGTCCGCCTCCAGGTCCACCATCTTCGCTACAATACGCTCCGGCATTCGACCAGGACTCGACACCACCCATGGCCGACACCGACTACAAACACCTCGCCCGCGAAGGCTTGTGGACCAACAACCCGGGCCTGGTTCAGCTGCTCGGGCTGTGCCCGCTGCTGGCGGTGAGCAACACCACGGTGAACGCCCTCGCCCTGGGGCTCGCCACCACCCTGGTGCTGCTGGGCTCCAACGTCACGGTCTCGCTGATCCGCCATGCGGCGCGCCCCGAGATCCGCATACCGGTGTTCGTGCTGATCATCGCCTCCTTTGTCACCGTGGTGGAACTGGTGATGAACGCCTTCTTCCACGAACTGTTCCTGATTCTGGGCATCTTCATCCCGCTGATTGTCACCAACTGCGCCATTCTCGGCCGCGCCGAGGCGTTCGCCTCTCGCACGACCCCCGGCCCGGCTGCCTTCGACGGCCTGATGATGGGGCTTGGCTTCACCGGCGTACTGGTGGCCCTGGGCGCCATGCGGGAGCTGCTGGGTCACGGCTCGCTGCTGCGCAACGCCCACCTGCTGTTCGGGGAACCAGGACAGGGCATGAGCCTGCAGGTGGTACCCGTGGATCAGGGCTTCCTGCTGGCGCTGCTGCCACCGGGAGCCTTCATCGGCCTGGGCCTGCTACTGGCGCTGAAGAACGCCATCGACGGGCACCTGGAGCGGCGGGCCGCGGCCGGCGCCACGGTGGACAAACCGGTCGCGGGCCTGCAAAGTTCCTGACCTTCGACCGCTGCCGCCAAGAATTCCCTGCACCCATGAACAAGGAAAAACGCGCCGAAATCTTCAGGCGCCTGCGGGAGCATAACCCGGCGCCCACCACCGAACTGCACTACAGCACGCCCTTCGAACTCCTGATCGCCGTGGTGCTGTCAGCCCAGGCCACCGATCGCGGCGTGAACAAGGCCACGGCGAAGCTCTTCCCGGTGGCCAATACACCCGAAGCGATCCTGACGCTGGGGGAAGAGGGGTTGAAGGAGCACATCAAGACCATCGGGCTGTTCAACAGCAAGGCCGCGAACATCATCAAGCTCTGCCGCATCCTGGTGGACCGGCACGGCGGCGAGGTGCCCCGCACCCGCCAGGAACTGGAGGCTCTGCCGGGCGTGGGCCGCAAGACGGCCAACGTGATCCTCAACACCGCCTTCGGCGAGGCCACCATGGCGGTGGACACGCACATCTTCCGGGTGGCCAACCGCACCGGCCTGGCACCCGGGAAGAACGTGCGCGAGGTGGAGGAGCGGTTCATGCGCTGGACGCCCCGGCAGTTCCTGCAGGACGCCCACCACTGGCTGATCCTGCACGGGCGCTACGTCTGCGTGGCACGCAAACCGCGTTGCGGGGCCTGCGTTATCCACGACCTGTGTGAGTATCGGGACAAGACCGAGGTCTGACCCGCCAGAACGGACGTCACTGATGGCCAGAGGCGTCGAATTTCTCCGGCCGCAGCACCTCCACATCCTCCAGATACAGGACCATGGCGAAATCCTGAAAGTAGTCGCGATGAAGCCGCGTGGAGATCTGGCGGGCGACCGTTTCCTCGCAGATCACCTCCAGGCGGATGTTGCAACCGGTCTCGAAATCGGCGGAGCGCAGGCCGCGCTGTCCCTGACCCCGTGCCTCGGTAATGGTGTAGCCGCGTGCACCGGCCTCCATCACGCAGCGTATGAGCTGGCGCTCCAGGGCCTGTTCGGTGATCACTGTCAGCAGTTTCCGGTTCATGGCGTCACCCTCCGGCTCCGGGATAAACGGCACTCAACACCGCATAGTACAGCGGAACCCCCACCAGCACGTTGAAGGGGAACGTGATCGCCAGCGACGCCGTCAGCGAAAGTCCGGGGTTCGCTTCCGGGACGGACAGGCGCATGGCAGCCGGGGCCGCAATGTAAGACGCGCTGGCGCCAAGCACCGCCATCAGCAGGGCGCCGCCCAGGCTCATGGCCATCAACCAGGCGAACACAGCGCCGACCACCGCCCCCAGCAGCGGGAAGCCCAGTGCGAACAACAGCAGGAAGGTGCCATGGCGCCGGATGGCACCGGACTGGGAGGCCGCGACCAGCCCCATCTCCAGCAGAAACAGCGCAAGGAAGCCCTTGAAGGCATCGATGAACAGCGGTTCCAGATCACTGATGCCCTGGCGTCCCACCAGCAAACCGATGAAAAGCCCACCCAGCAGGAGCACGACGCCCTTGCCCAGGAACACTTCGTGCAGCACGTCGGACCAGCCGTTCTGGGGCCGCAGCCCGCGGACCAGGATGATCCCCAGCAGAATGGCCGGTACTTCCAGGACCACGACAAAGGCGGCGGAATACGCTTCGTACGCGACGCCAACGGTATCCAGAAAGGCCACGGCCACGGCATAGGTGCCAACGCTGACGGAGCCGTAGTGGGCGGCGATGGCGGCGGCATCCGAGCGGGGCAGCGCGCGTGACAGTCGCAGCAACCCGAAGGCCAGCAGGCCGAGCACGATGCCCATGATCAGTACCGTGCCCAACCGCGGCAGGATCTGCAGCAGATCTGCTTCGGCCAGTTCAACGCCGCCCTTGAGCCCGATGGAGAGCAGCAGAATCACCGTCAGCAGTTCGTAGACCGCCGACGGCAGGCGCATCTCCGCGCGCAACAACCCCGCGCCGAAGCCCAGAACAAAGAACAGGATCACCGGATCCAGCTGCAAGACACCCCCCGCCCCTGCAAGTACCCGGTGGGATCCTAGCATGCTAGGGTACGAGCGACGTAGGCACCGTATCGCGTTACCACTTCCGGAGCATCATGTTCTCGAACGACCGCGCCACCCTCCGCCGCCAGTACCTGGATGCCTGGCGCAAGTACCGCAGCGGCGAGCCATGTA
>SKYZ01000027.1 GCA_007127625.1 Aquisalimonas sp.
ATGGTGCCCGTGTCCGACTGGATCGATCTGACCGAGGAGTGACGACGTGGCGGACGACCGGATACTCGAAGTCAGCAACATCGAGGTGGTGTACAACCATACGGTGCAGGTGCTGCGCGGCCTGTCCCTGAACGTGCCGCGGGGCGAAGTGGTCGCGCTGCTGGGCTCCAACGGGGCGGGCAAGTCCACCACGCTCAAGGCCATCGCCAACGTGCTTTTCCTGGAGAACGGTGAGCTGTCTTCGGGTGAAATCCGGTTTCAGGGCGATGTGGTGGGCTCCCGCCCGCCGCATCGCCTGGTTCACGACGGGCTCTGCCACGTCATGGAAGGCCGCCGCGTCTTCGAGGATCTGACGGTGGAAGAGAATCTGGTGGCGGCCGGCTACGCGGCGAGTCGGGGCGTCGGCCGCCGCAAGCAGGACCTGGTGTATGAGTACTTTCCGCAGTTGTATTCCCGCCGCCGGTCCCTGGCCGGTTATCTCTCCGGCGGCGAACAGCAGATGCTCGCCATCGGTCGCGGCCTGCTTGGCCAGCCCAGCATGATGCTGCTGGACGAGCCCTCGCTCGGGCTGTCGCCCATGCTGGTGGAGGAGATCTTCGGCATCATCGCCCGCATCAACCGGGAGCAGGGCGTGGCCATGCTGCTGGTGGAGCAGAATGCCAATGTGGCGCTGGCCCTGGCCTCCTATGGCTACATCATGGAGTCGGGGCGGGTGGTCATCGACGGCACCCCGGACAAGCTCATGGCGGACGACGACGTGCGCGAATTCTATCTGGGCAGCGGCGCCGAGGGCGAGAGCAAGAGTTACCGAGAGGTGAAGCATTACAAGCGCCGCAAGCGCTGGCTGTCGTAGTCGGCGGCGCGATTGTCGCGGGCGGCCTTGTGGCAGGTGTCAACAGGCTCCAGGAGGAGGCATGGCGGAACCATCCCAACTACCCGATCTCTCACTGCCGCAGATGCTGCGCTGGAACGCCCGTCATCGCGGTGACCGGGTTGCGCTGCGGCAGAAGGATTTCGGTATCTGGCATCCCACCACCTGGGCGAAGTACTACCAGCGTGCACGCCACTTCGGGCTCGGCCTGCGGGAACTCGGGCTGGCGCCCGGCGGGCACTTTGCCATCATTTCCGAGAACCGCATCGAATGGGTCATCGCGCAGATGGGTGCGGGCATCGTCCGCGGGGTCACCGTCGGTGTCTACCCCACCAGTCCGGCGCCGGAAGTGGCCTACGTGCTGGAGCACTCCGACGCCCAGATTGTCCTGTGCGAGGATCAGGAACAGGCCGACAAGGTGCTGGAGGTCCGGGAGCAGCTGCCGGCATTGCGCAAGCTGGTGGTGCCGGAGATGAAGGGCCTGCACAACTACGACGAGCCGGACCTGCTGTCGTTCGATGCCGTGGAGCGCATGGGGGCGGCCGTTGATCACGAGAAGCCGGAACTGGCCGGACAGCTCCTGGATGCCCAGGAGCTCAACGACCTGGCATTGATGATCTACACCTCCGGCTCCACCGGCAAGCCCAAGGGGGCGATGATCAGCTATCGCAACATCCGTGCGGTGGCACCCAGCACCATCGACGGGCTCGGTCTGCGCGAGAGCGACAGTCTGCTGTCCTATCTGCCGCTGTGCCACGTGGCCGAGCAGGCCACCACCAATTTCGCCCCCATCTACCTGGGGAGCCTGGTGAACTTCGGGGAGTCGCTGCGCACCGTCCAGGAGGATCTGCGCGAGGTGGCGCCGACCATCTTCCTCGGCGTGCCGCGCATATGGGAGAAGCTGCACTCCGCCATCCACATCAAGATGCTGGAGAGCGGCCGCCTGCGGCGCTGGCTCTACCATCGCGCACTGGCTGCCTGCGAACCGTTCTGCTACCGGGACTGGTCTCAGCTTGGCATCGGCGAGCGCCTGCGCTACGCGCTGTCGTACCTGCTGGTGTTTCGTGCCCTGCAGAACTTCATCGGGCTGCGGCGTGTGCGGGTGGCAATCACCGGTGCGGCACCCATTGCGCCGGATATCATCCGCTTCTTCCGCATCATCGGTATCCCGCTGCTGGAGGTCTACGGCCAGACCGAGACCACCGGCGTGGTGACGACCCAGAAGCCCGACCGTATCCGGCCTGGGACCATTGGCGAGGCAACGCCCGGGGTGCAGCTGCGGGTCGCCGACGACGGCGAGCTGCTGGTTGCCGGAGGCATGGTGTTCGAGGGCTACTACAAGAACGATGAGGCCACCCGGGATACCATCCGCGACGGTTGGCTCCATACCGGGGACGTGGTGGAGATGGAGGACGGTATCGTCCGCATGGTGGACCGCAAGAAGGACATCATGATCACCGCGGGCGGCAAGAACCTTTCGCCGTCGGAGATCGAGAACACCGTCAAGGCCAGCCCCTACATCAAGGAGTGCGTGGCCACGGGGGAGGCGCGCAAGTACGTCACCGCCCTGATCCAGATCGACTATGACACCGTCGCCAAATGGGCCGAAGAGCACGGCATCGCCTATACGACCTTCCGCAGCCTGGCCGAGAACCCGGAGGTGTATACCCTCGTCAACAGCGAGGTGCAGGAGGCCAATGCACAGCTGCCGCGGGTGGCCCAGGTCAAGCGTTTCGCCCTGCTGACCAAGGAACTGGATCACGACGACGATGAAGTGACTGCCACCATGAAAATCCGGCGCGGCAAGATCTACGAGAAGTACAGCGACCTCATCGAGTCATTGTACAAGGATGCCGGCGCCGCCTGATCGGGTGGCGGGCACTTAAGCCGGGAGAAATTTTGAGTGCGTCCTGATGCGTCGTTGAACTGGTTGCGGCTTGCGCCGCTCCTACATGGGGTTGGAATGAATCCCGGCTGACGTCGCTCCCACGTCCTGATATATGGGTAGGGTGGACCTTCAGGTCCACCATTGCGGGCTTCGA
>SKYZ01000081.1 GCA_007127625.1 Aquisalimonas sp.
ACCCCACCGGCACCCCGGCGGGCGCATGCTCGCTGCTGCGCCAGGCGCCGGTTCTTCACGACAGCGGATTGACACTTTACGCAATCGTTTTACTCGGTGACTAATTTCACCTTAGTATCCCCACTGTGCCGCGCGCCGTGAAAAGCGAATACAACAAGACACAGTGACCGGAGAAGTCGCATGGAGAACGACCTTAACGTCCTGGTGGACATCATCCTGCCGATCACCCTGATCCTGATCATGTTCGGCATGGGCATGACCCTCCGGGTGAAGGATTTCATCCGTCTCAAGGACTACCCGCGCGCGGTGGTCGCCGGCCTGATCGGGCAGGTCGTCCTGCTGCCCGTGGTGGGCTTTCTCCTGGCGCTGGCGTGGAACCTGCCGCCGGAGCTGGCCATTGGCCTGATCATCCTGGCGGCCTGCCCCGGCGGCACCACATCCAACCTGGTGTCCCACCTCGCCCGGGGCGACAAGCCCCTGTCCATCACCCTCACGGCGGTGAACAGCTGCGTGGTGGTGTTCACCATCCCGTTGCTGCTTGCTCTGGCGATCAACTACTTCGTCGGCACCACCCCGGATGACGTGCCGACTCCCGTGCTCCAGGTCATGTTCGGGGTCTTTGCCTTCACCATCGTGCCCATCTCCCTGGGCATGCTGATCCGCAGGCTGGCGCCCCGCTTCTCCATGCGCATCGGGCCGCTCTACGACCGCTTCGCCGCCCTGGCATTCCTGTTCATCGTGCTGGTCATCCTGTGGGCCGAACGCGACGATCTGCTCACCATCCTGCCAATGGTCGGCGGAGTCAGCCTGGCACTGAACCTCATCATGACCGCCATTGGACTGGGCCTCGCCTGGCTGCTCGCCCTGAAGCTGCGCCAGGCGCTGACCATCGGCATCGAGGTTGGCATCCAGAATACGCCGCTGGGCATGGCCGTGGCCGGCACGCTACTGCACGGCGTTCACGGCCTGGACGGGGACGTGATGATCATGCCCTCGGCCATCTACGGCCTGCTGATGTTCGGTGCGGCCACGGCGCTGATCTTCTTCGGCCAGAAGCATCTCGGCAGCGAAGCGGGGGTGGCGCCCCGCTAGTGAAACCTTGCGCGGCATCATGCAACCGTATACTGGAGGGCATTGCCTCACGCAGACGGAAGGAACGCGCAAGACCGATGGTGAAACTTCTTCTGTTGGCGCTGCTGCTGGCGCCGCTGAGCAGCAAGGCCGCCGCGACCGAAACACCCTGGTCGGTTACTGCCCTGGCGGGGCAGTTCGATGATAGCCGTTTTCTCGACATTCTCGCCGCCGACGGCGGCGAAACCGGCCCGTCCTACATGGGTGCGGCCATCCTCGGTCGCCACCTCGGACACGGGTGGGACGGGGTTGTGTGGGAAGGGGAGGCGCAGCTGGTCCGGCACTGGGGCAAGCAGTCCCACTGGGAGAAGAACGCCGCGCTGGTGGTGTACTGGACGCGCTTCCCGTGGGATCACTGGCTGGACACCCGCATCTCCTTCGCCCAGGGCCTGTCCCGCGCCACCCGGCGCCCTCCCCTGGAGGAGAACACGCGCCGCCTGCTCCACTACATGCACGCGGACATCTCCTTCAGCCCACCGGGCAATCCCCGCTGGAGCCTGGTCACGCGGCTTCACCACCGGTCCGGGGTATTCGGGCTGTACGGCACGGAGGGCGGATCCAACTTCCTGACCGCGGGGTTGCGGTACCGGTTCTAGAACAATTCTTGTACGTCCTGTATCAGCCCAACATACGGGCCTACCCGAACAGCGTGCTACGCTGGGTGAAGGAATGCGATTCCTTTACCGTCCTCGCGCATCGGCAACACGCCATACGGCGCGGGGCCCTTTCGCAACGGAGCCGCACGCATGACTGAAAAAGATCCGAACAAGGGGTATGTCGCCATCCTGGGATGGAGCATCAACTGCATCGACGCCCTGGAACGCTTCGATCGACGTTACATCGTCGTGGCGCCGGAGTGGGCCGAGGACTACGCCAAGGAGCATGGCATTCCCCACATGACCTGGGACTTCGAGCGGCTGAACGACCGCTCCATGGAGATCGCCGAGCGCCTCAAGGAGGAAGGCGTTGACGTGGCGATCCCGCTGTTCGAAGAAACGGTGGAGTGGGCCGGCGCCATCAACGCGGTGCTCATGGGCAACCCGCGGCTGCACGGCCAGGCGGTGCTGTTCCGGGACAAGGCGCTGATGAAGCGCCGGGCCCAGCTCGGCGGCATCCGCGTCGGCATTTTCGAAGAGGCCCATGACAAGCAGGACGTGGTCCGCTTCCTCAAGCGCGTCAACCAGACCCTGCTGAAGCTCGACGGCGACCCGGATGACCCCATCCACCTCAAGGCGTTCGACAAGGCCGGCTGCCTGGGGCACCGGGTCATCCGCCATCCGGACGAGATCGACACCATTCCGGATGAAGAGTACCCGCTGCTCATGGAGAGCCACCTGGACGGCTGGGAGTTCGCCGTGGAGGCCTGGATCCACAACGGCAAGATCCGCTTCCTGAACATCTCCGAGTACGTGACCCTTGGCTACTCCGTGTTCGTGCCGGCCACCCCGGAGCTGGAGAGCTGGCGCAACCTGATCACCAAGGAAATCGAGAAGCTGATCAAGACCTTCGACATCGAGTTCGGCTTCATCCACCCCGAGTACTTCGTCACCAGTGACGGCACCATGTACTTCGGCGAGGTGGCCTACCGGCCGCCGGGCTTCAAGGTGTTCGAACTGCTGGAGCGCGCCTACGGCTTCAACGCCTACCAGGCCATGGTCATCTGCTTCGATCCGAAGAGCGATGAAAAGGAAGTCGAGGCCTTCTTCCCGAAGGAAGTGGTGGACGCCAAGGGCCACGCCGGCTGCTTCGGCGTGTACCCCCGCCGGCGGGTGGTCTCG
>SKYZ01000018.1 GCA_007127625.1 Aquisalimonas sp.
GGTACTGCACCGGCACCAGGATGGTGTGGGTGACCCGGTGCTGTTGCGCCAGTTGCAGGTAGCGTTCCGCGTCGAATTTGGCCATCAGTACCAGGGCACCGCCGAGGCCGATGGTCTGGAAAAACGGTACCAGCGTGGTGTTGGAATACAGCGGTGTGGACAGCAGGGTTACGCTCTCGGGCCCGATCCCGTACTCCGGCGACAGACCCCGGCGGATATGGCCCCAGCGCAGGCGGTGAGGCTGGACAATGCCCTTCGGCGTGCCGGTAGTGCCGGAGGAGTAGATGATGTTGAACGGCCAGTCCGGATCGATGGTGACCGGGTCCGGCCTTGCGCCTTCCGCTGCCAGCCACTCGCCGAACGGGGTTCCGTGACCGGAATCATCCAGGGTGATCCATTGCGCCTGGATGCGATCGGCCACTGGCGCCAGGGCGTTGGCATTGACGGCATCCACGAACAGGTGGCGGGCACCGGCATCGGCGATCATGTCGGCGATGCTCTCGGGGGTTGCCGATGGCGCCAGCGGCGCCGGGACTACACCCGCCCGCAGTGCCCCCAGGAACACCACCGCATAGTTGATCGACGTTGCCGCGCAGATACTGATGGTGTCGCCGGGCACCAGCCCGTCGCGTTGCAGGGAGGCGGCCACCAGGTCCATGGCCGCATCGAGGCCGGCGTGGTCGAGGACCGTGTGGTCCTGGATGAAGGCGGTCGCTGTGGGCCGTTCCGAAGCGTGGGTGCGGACCAGTTCGGGCACGCTCATGAAGGGTTGCTGCGCGAGGGTTGCCGCGTCCATGAATCGTCTCTTGGTTGCTGAATGGGTGGTGGAAGCGCCGGTCAGGGCCGTTGGTGGCGCTGTCGACTCTTCGACGTTAGAGGATCCCCGCGTGCCGTGTCTACTCGGGGTGGCTCTCGGCGGGTTCCGCCGTGCTGGCCAGCGGCGTTCCGGACGCGTCAGCAGCGGATTCGCCGGCCTGCAGCACGACCACCTGGTTTCGGCCCTGGTCCTTGCCGCGGTAGAGTGCCTCATCGGCGCGGGCAATCATGTCCTGAAAACCGGTGTCGGATTCCGCCAGTTCGGTCACGCCGATGGTCACCGTCACGGGGACCGTCACCACGCCGAGTTCGCGCGGGGTGACGTCGGTGTGGCAACGCAGGCGCTCCATGACCTCCGCGGCGTCGAAGGCGGCGGTGTCCGGCATCAGCACCACGAATTCCTCGCCGCCCAGGCGGCCGAGAACGTCCGGCGCGCGCAAACGCGCGGACCACTCCTCGGCGAGGGTGTGCAGGACCTGATCACCGGCGCCGTGGCCGTAGGTATCGTTGAGACGCTTGAAGCGGTCCAGGTCCAGGATGGCCGCGGCGAGTGGCGAGCCGAGCCGCCTGGCGCGTTTGAACTCCTGGTCGAACAGCAGTTCGTAGCCGCGGCGGTTGTGCAGGCCGGTGAGCGGGTCAGTGGCCGCCTGGTGCTGGAGTTCCTTCTCCAGGGTCTCTCGGCGTTCTACTTCGTGCTCGAGCGTCTGGTTGCGCGCCTCCGCGTCCTGGAGCAGGGCGAACTGGCTGCGCCGTAGCGTCTGTAGCCGGTGGGCGATGACAAAGCCCGTGAGCATCGGCAGCAGATAGACGACGAACAGCGAAACGAGACCGGTCGGGGTGGTGTCCTGGGTCAGCCAGATGCCGAGGATCGAGCTGCCGATGATGTAGCTGACCGCCAGCGTGCTCCAGGACAGGAGATTGGGGATCAACAGGTAGGCGCCCACGATCATGATCATGGTTACACCGATGTTGAAGGCGACCACGTCCGGTCGCAGGAAATAAATCAGCAGGAAACCGGTTGTGGCCAGGAACAGAATCAGGCTGATGGCAGGAAAGTTGTGGACGAGACCGGACCAGCGCAGGCATGCCAGGGCATAGCCGACGATCATCACGGCGGAAGCAACCCGCATGGTCAACAGGGCCGTGAATTCGGGGCTCGGCCCCAGCTGGGCGTAGTCCGGGAGGGCGAAGAACAGGATCAGCGCCGCCCAGACCAGGAACGCCACCACCAGGTGCCGGCGGGTCTCCCCGGCAACGTGGTTCAGGAAGGCGCGTTCGGTCTCCCGGTCGGTGAACCGAGCGAACACCGGATGAATGAGCTCGGAGGCCGTGTGGAGCGGGCGCGTGGCCGGTGGTGTCATCGCGTCGTTGGGCTCGGCGGTGTCGAGCCGTATCCCAGCTTGTCGTTGACACGTACGGTAACACCGGTACGCGCGTCAGCGCCCCGTTTTAGTGCAGGAACTGTGACCGATTCGTCACAAACGCCTTTGTAAGGAGATGTCATGTCAACCGTCTATCTGGTTCGCCACGGGCAGGCAGCCGCCGCCTGGAACGAGGCCCGCGACCCGGGGCTGGATGCCATCGGGCAGGAGCAGGCCGAACGGCTGGCAGCATCGTTGTCCGGGCAGCTTCCCGGCGCCGTGCACCTGGTCAGCAGCCCGCTGCGGCGGGCCCAGGAGACCATGGCGCCATTGGCGCGGCAACTGGGAACGGAGCCGATGGTGGACCCGGCCGTGGCCGAGGTGCCGTCGCCCGGGCTGAGCCTGGACGAGCGTGGTCCCTGGCTGCAGCAGCTGCTGCGCTCCCAGTGGGCGGACGTGGACGAGCATGTGCGGCTGTGGCAGCGGCAGGCGGTGGCAGCCCTCAACGGCTACCGCGACGATACGGTGGTGGTGACGCACGCGGTACTCATCAATGCCGTTGTGGCGGCATGCACGGGAGAGACGCCGGTTCTGGTGTTCCGGCCGGACTACTGCTCCGTGACAGTGCTGGACCGGAGCGAGGCGGGCTTGAGTGTGCGGTGCCTCGGGGGCGACGCGCAGACGCGGATTCTGTAAGGATTGCCCCGAGATGACCGGCCGCCGGGA
>SKYZ01000400.1 GCA_007127625.1 Aquisalimonas sp.
TCGGAACAAACAGAAGTCTTGCGATACCCCGTTTGGGCCGCGTTCATGTAAGGGCGCTGTCGACCCAAAGCTGTCGGTCAGTAGCCGACAGCCTCGGTCCGCTCTGAGAAGGAGTACTGCTTTTAGGCTTAAGTCGAGATCGGGGCTGGAGTCACCTGACGATTGGGTGTCGGCTCCTTTTACAGGATCTCAGTACTATTGAGGCTAATGGCGCATATGGTTGACCGCGACAAGCTTGAAAGTCCACTCAGACCACCTCAAGAGCTTCCGGCACACGCATTGCATCTATTCCCGAAAGGCCGTAGGTGCATTAATAGCGGACGAGCTTTATGCGTATCACGCCTAACGAATTGTCGGCGTTAGTTCGCCCTGTCATAACCGCCGCCTGTCGCTTTGTAAATCGGCGGTCTATGACATCGGAACTCAAAAGTTTGTTCATGTACATATCGTTCGTGTCGGCAAGTTTTACGCCGAGGATATTTGTGCAAGTGGCGTCCCAGGTTTCGAGTATCTCCCCTTTTTACATGCTAGGTCTTGCAAGACTTAGGGAGTGCTCCAGTCACCGTAAATCGGCGCATAATCTGGGATCGACACTTCACGCACGCTGACGCCTTAAGGTCCACTGAGAGACGCTGCTGGAGATATCCGATGTTTGCTTCGGCCACTCGACAAGACAGTCGCCTTTTCCCTCAATACTGGTTATTGGTCTTCGCCCTCGGCATATCTCTAAGTCTTGCTGGATGTTTGTCCTCAAGCGGTGATAGTGATTCTACAGACCCTGACGACACTGACGACGCGGAAGAACCCGACACAGCAGATCCTGACGATGGCGCACAACCGCCGGAAATAGCCGCTGAAGGGGGTGACGGAAAAGTCAGCGTCGAATGGGATCCTGTTGATGGTGCCGACACCTACACCCTCTACTACGCTACCGAGGGCGAGATTGACCCTGCTAACTTCGGTACTTGGAGTAGCGACCACGATGGCGTGGCGGTGGAAAACCCCGCCAGCCCCTACACCGTGGATGATCTGGACAATGGCACGACCTACTATTTTGTTGTCACCGCTGAGTTAAGTGGTGATGAGACCGGGCCGAGCAATGAGGTCAGCGCTACTCCCCAGGAAACGATCGACGTTGCTGGAACCCTTAATGACACTGGTATCGATTGGTGCTCTGACGGTGACCACAACGAACTCGACTGCCCTCCCGGTGTGGAAGAGGAGTTCGGGCGTGTCGAACACTATCCAGGCCAGGATGCCGAATTTGGCCGGGATGCTGCTGCCAGGGAAGACAACCTGAGTAAGGTAGGTGAGGGAGCCGCCGGCTTCGACTTTACCAAGCTGGACGAAGACGGTGACGACCTACCGGCTGATGCCGATGCGTGGAGTTGTGTGCGGGACAACCACACCGGTCTCATCTGGGAAGTGAAGACCAACGACGGCGGCCTACGGGACGCCCAACATTCGTATTCTCTTTATGCCTCACGTTACGAGAATAACGACGACCGCTTTGAGGGTGAAAAAGACGGTGGCGATTGCTATGAGAATAGTCGCTGCGATACTGAGGGTTATGTAAACGCTGTCAACTTAAAAGGGCTTTGCGGCGCTGATGACTGGCGCATGCCTACCCTCGACGAGTTGCAGTCCCTTGTGCACTACGGCCGAAGTTTCCCGGCGATCGATCAGGATTACTTTCCCAATCCGTCGGAACACCCATGGACATACTGGTCCGGAACGCCCTCTGCTCAGTCCTTCGGCGGAGCATGGCGTCTCAGGTTCTCAGACGGCTTATTGTTCACGACTAACAAGGGAACCGATCTTCGGGTTCGTTTAGTGAGAGAGGGTGAGTAACTAATCCATTTGGCAAAAATACCACAAAACGTTGCGGCGCAGCGCGCCTGCCATGATGCCGAGACCAAGGACTCACTTTGACGAATGAATTGAGGCTTCGCATTGTCGACCTCCACGAATGGAACGGAGCTACGCTTATGCGACGTACTAGCTGGATGATACTACGCCAATGGCTTCTTGTTGTGCTCGCAACGGCTATTTCTGCAGCTCTTGCATCGGCAGAAACAATCGAATTCGATATTTGCGATGATTCAACAGTAGCGTCGTCGAGATCGACGCCTTCGGAGGATTTTACTGCCATCGACGATGGTAGTGTGGTTCGGCACGAGCGCACAGGACTCGAGTGGAAGCGCTGCGCTCAGGGAAAGGAATGGGATGATGGCCGCTGTGCGGGTGAGGCAAAGCAACTCACATGGCAAGAAGCGCTCGATAGGGCAGATGAGACCGATATGGAGGAATGGCGGTTACCCAATGTTAAAGAATTGCGTAGCATCGCGGAGCGCTGCAACCGCGAACCGGCGATCAACCGATCGGTTTTTCCTGACACGGAACCTGAGAATTTTTGGTCTGCATCTCCGGTCTTTGACCTAACCGGGCACGCCTGGGTTGTCCAGTTCGACGGGGGTGGCACCCTCAGAGTCGGACACAACTGGGAGGAGTCTCGTGTCCGATTGGTCCGGTCCAAAGAGTGATCAGTGCCGTCGGAATTGTTAACGAACTCAGGAGACGTCATATCGGAGATAGCGACCGATCTAGTATCTCGGCGTTGAATGTACGCCATAGCTCGTCGGCCAATTCTGCGCCACGGGTTGCTATTGCCGAATGCAGCAGTCTACAGCCCGCAAGTCCAAATTCGCGATCATGGGGTTTTAGAGTGTGTCTGACTTTTTCAGCCCTTAAGTAGTTCACTGCTTACTGCTTAAGCGTGTCATAGAAGCATTCGTACCGGTTTGTCCGGTTAGTCGTATGCGGTTGGATACCTATTTCAACGCAGAAGCGGACACTGGCCGTCGATGGGTGGACGTCGCCTCAGGGTCGCCTTAAGACACACGCCGCAGCCCCCTCACCTGGTGCGCCCCTGAAAAAGCCGTACGCGGCGGTATTTGAAAAGCGCGATCAGCAACATGCCGGCAACGAAGCCGCCGATGTGGGCGAGGAAGGCGACACCAGGCTCATCCGGATCCACGCCGGCGCTGCTGATGAGCTGCAGACCGAACCACACCAGCAGGACCAGGCCGGCCGGCAGGCGCGCCGGGTAGAGAAGGATACCCAGCGGGATGATCACCGTGATGCGGGAGAACGGATGCAGGATCAGGTAGGCGCCCAGCACGCCGGAGATGGCGCCGCTGGCGCCGATCATGGGGATCTCCGAATCCGGCGCAGGGGCACCATGAACCAGGGCGGCGATCACCCCGCACAAAAGGTAGAAGACGATGAAACGCGTATGCCCCATGGCGTCTTCGACGTTGTTGGCGAACACCCACAGGTACAGCATGTTGCTGATGAGGTGCAGCCAGCCGCCGTGGAGGAACATGGACGTGAATAGGGTGGCCCAGGCGGGCACCATGGCCATGTCCGAGTGCAGGCGGGCCTCGCCGAAGAACACCGCCGGAATGAAACCCAGGCCGTGAATGGCCGCGGCATGGGCCCGCTGGTCCAGCCCGATTTGCCAGACGAAGGCGCCGATACACGCCGCCAGCAGCCCCCAGGTGACCATCGGCAGAATGCGCGTGGGGTTGTCGTCGGCGACCGGGATCATGGGATGGACTGGCTCGCTGCTAGGGCTGGCTGCGGGCATAGTGCCACAAGCCCGGTCGCCGATACGATTGCTCGGAGCGGTGTCCTAGGGAAACGCTGAACGATTCCCGCGTGCCTCCAGGTTACTCCCCAGGACGTATTCCCGGTGCGCGTCCGCGGTCTTGCGGATGGCGGTGCGGTCGGCGTCACTGAGACGCTGGAGGTTGCGCACCTGTAACGCGGTTCGCGGGTTCCGCCGTAACCGTTCTTCGTGGCGTATCAGGAAATCCCAGTACAGCGCCGTGAACGGGCACGCCCTGTCGCCGCTGCGCTGCTCCGGCCTGAAGGCGCAGTGCTGGCAGTAATTGCTCATGCGCTGGATGTACTTGCCAGAGGCGCAGTAGGGTTTGGAGGCGAGCAGGCCGTCGTCGGCGAACTGGGACATGCCCAGGGTGTTCGGCGCTTCCACCCACTCCACGGCGTCCACGTACACGGCCAGGTACCACTCGTGCACGCGACGCGGCTCCACACCCAGCAGCAGTGTGTAAAGGCCCGTGACCATGAGCCGCTGGATGTGGTGTGCATAACCATGGTCCAGGGTCTGACCGATGGCCTGATGCAGACAGGTCATCTCCGTGTCGCCGGTCCAGAAGAAGCCCGGCAGCGGGTGGGTGGCACCCAGCGCGTTGTTGTCCAGGTAGCCGGGCATGTGCAACCAGTAAATGCCGCGAACGAATTCGCGCCAGCCAAGCACCTGCCGGATGAACCCTTCCACGGACTGCAGCGGCGCGCGCCCTTCCCGGTAGGCACTCTCGGCCGCGTCGACCACGACTCGCGGTGACAGCAGCTTGAGATTGAGCGCAGCGGCCAGCCGCGAATGATAGAGCCAGGGCTCGTCGGTCCACAGGGCATCCTGGTACGGGCCGAACGCGGGCAACCGGTGGTCGATGAAGTCCGCCAGGGCGTCCTGGGCCTGTTCCGTGGTCACCGGCCAGTCGAAGCTGTCCAGGCAGCCGGGATGGTCGGGGTAGCGCTCTTCCACAAGTGCCAGCACCTCGCGGGTGACAGCGTCGCGCTCGAAGCCTCTGGGCGCTGGCAGCATCCCGGGCCCCTCCCCTCCGAAACTGCGCCGATTCTCATTGTCCAGGTTCCAGGTGCCCCCGGCCGGCTCCTCTCCATCCATGAGCACGCGGTGTTCGCGTCGCAGGGCCCGGTAGTAGTCCTCCATGCGCAACCGCTTGCGCTCGCGGGCCCACAGCCGGAACCGCTCGGGAGAGTCGAAGAAGTGTCGATCACGCACCACCACCAGTCGCATGCCCGCACCGCGCGCCGCGCGTCGCAGTGCCTGCAGCACACGGTTGTCGCCCGGCTGAGTCACCAGCACCTGTTCGGGCTGCAGGCGCTTCAGATCGGCGTTCAGCACCTCACCCAGGGTCCGTGGACCGTGAGTATCGAGACGCTGATAATGGACGCGGGTCCCGCCCTCTTCGAGCCGCGTTGCGAAGTGGCGCATGGCCGCGAGGAACAGGGCGATGCGCGCCTTGTGGGACCACACATGGGTGGCTTCCTCGGCGACCTCGGCCATCCACACCGCGTCCTGCCCACGGTCAAAGTTGTCGAACACGGCGGCGTCAGCGTTAAGCTGATCACCGAGGCAGATCACGAGTTGTCGTAGGCCCACGGGCGGGCACCTCCGGTGACGGGCGTGGGATGGCGCCGACAATTGACACCAATCTATACAACTAGTGTACAGGAGATGTACTAATGTCTCGATTCCGCAAACCGCCGAATGACGTTTTCGTGTCCACGGATATCGAGGCGGACGGGCCCGCCCCAGGGCTAAACTCCATGCTGTCCCTGGGCTCAGCGGCGTACGCCCTGGATGGGGAACTACTGGATACCTTCAGCATCAACCTGGAGACGCTACCCGGGGCCAGCGCCCATCCGAAGACAGAGGAGTGGTGGAAACAGTTTCCGGAGGCCTGGGAGATTGCGAGGCGTGACGCGCGACCGCCAGCCGAGGCGATGGCGGCCTATCTGGAGTGGCTCAAGGGGCTGGATGGCCGGCCCGTGTTCGTGGCCTGGCCGGTGGGCTTCGACTTTCCGTTCGTGAATTATTATCTGATGCGCTTCACCGGCGAGGCGCCATTCGGTTTCACGGCGCTGGACATCAAGAGCTACGCCATGGCGCTCACGTCCAGGAGCTCTTACCACCGAACCACCAAGGACCGACTGCCAGACCGCTGGTTCGAACCGGGGCTGAAACACAACCATGTGGCCCTGGACGATGCCCTGGAGCAGGGGGCGCTGTTCATGGCCATGTTCCGGGAAGTCATGGACTCTACCAGAGATGGGGTCAATCTGGCCGACTACACGGAATTCCCGGACTGGTAGACGGGATGCAGCAACCCGAGCTCACTCCTCCTGAGGAGTGAGCTCCCACTCCTGGCCATCCTGGAACCGCAGAACCAGGGTGTCGCTGGCGCGTGACCATTCCATGGTTCGGGTCAGATTGTTGACGAAGTCCCGCTCGAAGGCCTGACTGTCCGGATCCTGGATGTTGCACTGCTCCGTAGTCAGGCCGATGGCACCGAAGCGCAGATGGTCGTCGTCCACATGCTCGACACTGGCATTCAAGTTGTTACATGCCGCCTGGCCCGCCACGTTGCCCTCGCCGTCTATCTCCACCGTGAACGGCGCGGCATCCGGCTGCAGGGACCGGCCCTGCGGGTCGATGGCGCCGGTCACGCGCCAGGCGCCGGTGATGTCGTCCGGTGGCGCGTCCATGGAGGCAACCCGAATGCCTTCCTGCTCCGGCTCCGGCCCGGTGCTGCAGCCGGTCACCAGCAGGGCTCCGGCCAGTGCGAGTGACAGGCGGTGCCATCCAAGCCACGGTGCTGCTTCTGAACTTTTGACGATCATTCCATTCCTCCCTGTCTGAGACCCCTCGGAGGCTATCGACGCTTCTTGCGAGCGTTCTTCTTGATGTGCTGCATGAGGCGCTTGCGACGCTGCTGTTGCCGCGGGCTCAGCGTGTTCGTCTTGCCTTCATAGGGGTTGTCGGTGGTCTTGAATTCCAGACGCACGGGGGTGCCCTGAAGTTCCAGCACCTTGCGAAACGTGTTGGCCAGATAGCGTCGGTAATCCCGGGGCGTGCGCTCGGCCTGATTGCCATGGACGACGATCACCGGCGGATTGCGTCCGCCCTGGTGGGCATAGCGCAGCTTGATCCGCCGCCCGCGCACCAACGGTGGCGGGTGGCGCTCCACGGCATCTTCCAGAATCTGGGTGAGCCGCCCGGTGGACAGGTCGCGGCTGCCGGCTTCGTGGGCCTGATCCACGGCCTCCAGCAACAGGCCGACGCCGGTGCCATGGAGGGCAGAGATGAAATGCACTTCGGCGAACTCGATGAACCCGAGTTTGACCTGCAGTGTGCGCCGAACGTCCTCGCGCTCGTCCGGATCCAGACCATCCCACTTGTTCACGGCGATCACCAGGCCGCGCCCGGCCTCGATGGTGTGCCCCACCAGGTGGGCATCCTGCTCGGTCACGCGGCCACGGGCGTCCAGCACCATGATGACCACGTTGGCGGCGTCAATGGCGGCCAGCGTCTTGATGACACTGAACTTCTCCACCGACTCGCTGACCCGGCTGCGACGGCGCACGCCGGCGGTATCGATGAGGGTGTACGCCTGGCCGTCACGCTGGAAGGGGATGGCGATGCTGTCGCGGGTGGTGCCGGGCGCATCGTAGACCAGCACCCGATCCTCGCCCAGAAGCCGGTTCACCAGTGTCGACTTGCCCACGTTGGGGCGCCCGATCACGGCGACCCGCGTCCCGCGTGCTTCCTCCACGAGCGCCTGACTGTCCTCCAGGCGCTCCGACGGCAGTGCGGCGAACACATGCTCCAGCAGCCGGTTGATCCCGTGGCCGTGGGCGGCGGCAATGGGCCAGGGCGCACCGAGACCAAGGGCGTGGAAGTCCGCGCCGGCGAGACCGGGCTCCATGCCCTCGGTCTTGTTGACTGCCACCGTCAGGGGCTTGCCGGCCCGTCGCAGCAGGCCGGCGATCTCCTGGTCGGCGGTGGTGACACCCACTCTACCGTCCACCAGAAGCACCACACCGTCGGCTTCCTCGATGGCCTGCAGTGCCTGCCGGTGCATACCGGCTTCCACCCCCTGGGGGTCATCACCCATGCCACCGGTATCCACCACGACGAATGGTTGGCCACCGAAGTGCGCGCGGCCGTACTGGCGATCCCGCGTGAGGCCTGGGAAATCGGCCACCAGCGCGTCGCGGGTACGGGTGAGACGGTTGAACAGTGTGGACTTGCCCACGTTGGGGCGGCCCACCAGCGCGATCACGGGATCCATGTTGGCTCGCCAGGGAGAAGGAATCGGTCGGCAGGATAGCAGAACTGGCCAGGCGAGTGTCCCGTCCACCGACCACCGCCTCTGCCGCCGCCGGCCCGGAATGCGTTATAGTCCGCCGGAATTGCCAACCGCGAGGAGAACAGAGATGGGGTTCCTGTCAGGAAAGAAGGCGCTGATCACCGGTATCGCCAGTAACCGCTCGATTGCCTATGGCGTCGCCAAGTCCATGCGCCGCGAAGGTGCGGAACTCGCCTTCACGTATCTCGGCGACAAGCTCAAGCCGCGGGTGGAGAAGATCGCCGCGGAGATGGGCAGCGATATCGTGCTGCCGCTGGATGTAGCCACCGATGAGGACTTCGATGCCCTGGCGCCGGAGCTGGGCAAGCACTGGGACCATGTCGACACCGTGGTGCATTCCATCGGCTTTGCGCCGCAGGACGCACTGAAGGGTTCCTTCGTGGACAACACCACCCGAGACAGTTATCGCATCGCCCACGATATCAGCGCCTACAGCTTTGTCGCGCTGGCCCGGGCGCTGCGGGGCATGATGCACGAGGAGTCATCGCTGCTTACCCTCACCTACCTCGGTTCCGAACGGGCCCTGCCAAGCTACAACGTCATGGGTGCCGCCAAGGCGAGCCTGGAGGCCAACGTCCGTTACATGGCCTATGACCTCGGCCCCCACGGCATCCGCGTCAACGGCCTCTCCGCCGGGCCGATCAAGACCCTGGCGGCGGCGGGCATCGGCAGCTTCGGCAAGATGCTCAAGTACAACGCGCGCTCGGCACCGCTGCGCCGCAACGTGACCACCGACGAGGTTGGGGACGCCGCGGCGTTCCTGTGCTCGGATCTGGCCCGGGGCATTACCGGCGAGGTCGTGCACGTGGACAGCGGTTTCCACATCGTCGGCCTTCCGGGGCTGGACGGTCTGGAAGACGACGAGTAAACACGAAAAAGGGCGGAGCGCTCCTGGCGCCCCGCCCTTTTTCGGTCTCCGACGGAGCGCCGGTGCCCTACCGGTAATCCTCGTCGTGGACCTCAACGTCCGCGTCGGCGCGGAGCTGCGCCAGGAACTGCTCCACGGCTTCCTGGCCGTACGCGTCACGCAGGCGATCGGCGAGCTCCCGGCGTTCTTCCGCATCCACCGCCTCGGGATCGCCATCGCGAACGCCGCGCAGGATGACCACCACCCGATCGCCTGCCGCCGAAATCACGCCGACTTCAGGGCGATCGCCGTCCGGGCGACTCATCCGGAAGACTTCATTCAGGACCGGCCATGGGGCCTCCCCATCCTGACGGGTGATCCAGCCGACGCTCTGGTAACCGAGACGGTCGTCCTCGTCCGCCAGAGACTCGGGGTCATCTCCGTCGCGAACACGATCCATGAGCTCCTGCGCAATGGATTCGGCGGCCTCACCGGCCTTCCGGGCGCGCAGGCGCTCAGAGATATCGTCACGAACCTCGTCCAGTTCCAACTGCGCCTGCGGCTCATGCTCCGCCACACGGACGACGACAGCGCGGTCGTCGTCGATTTCGATGACGCGGCTGTTCATGCCGTCTTCCAGGACTTCCGGGTCAAACGCAGCGCCAACCACTTCCCGCACGGCACCAATGCCCTCGTCGGCGCCATCGCGGGTAAGCCAGTCGCTCTCACGAACCTCCAGCCCCATTTCCTCCGCCGGTCCTTCCAGGCTGTCCGGCATATCGTAGGCCAGGTCGTCCAGGCGATTGATTTCATCGAAATAGGCCGTGGAGATGCGCTCCTCGGCGAGTTCACGCCGGATCTCGTCGCGCACGTCCTCCAGCGGAGTCGCCTCACCCCGGTCCATGGTGGTGGCCTCGATGAGATGAAAACCGAAGGGGGAGCGCACGGGTTCAGAGATCTCCCCCCCATCCAGCGCAAACAGGGCATCCTCGAAGGCCTCGACCATGTCGCCTCGCTGGACCTCGCCGAGATCACCGCCGCGGCGTGCCGACCCCGGGTCCTCGGAGTACTCCTCGGCCAGTTCCGCGAAGGACTCGCCATCCCTCAGACGCTGGTACAATTCCCGAATGCGCTCCTCGGCAGCCGCCACCGTGTCTGAATCGGCGTCCTCGTCAACGCGGATGAGGATGTGCCGCGCCTCGACCCGACCGGTATCTGCGTAGCGATCCCCCTTGACCTGCTCGTAACGGGCTTCGATGTCGTCATCGGAGACGTCCACCTGCGCCAGAAGGTCCTCGCGGTTCAGCTCGACATAGGCCAGGCGTACGCGTTCCGGGGTAACGAACTCGCCGCGATTGTCTTCGTAGTAGCCTTCGATCTCTTCGTCGCTGACGCTGACGTCGTCCTGCCAGCCGTCGGCCGAGATCCGCAGCCAGGCCACGTCACGCTCCTGATATTCGAGGCGCAGGAGATCATCCACCTCCCGCTCCGTCACCAGCCCGGTTTCGCTGAGGGAGGAGCGCACCTGCTGGGCCAGCGCCTGGCGGCGGACCTGCTGCTCATACTGATCGGTGGTCATCTGGTTCGCCTGGAGCAACTGCCGGTAGCGCTCCGCAGAGAACCGCCCGCCTTCATGGAACATTTCCTGGGACCGGATGACCGCTGCCAGATCCTGATCGCTCAAGGTCATGTTGCGGTCGTCGAGATAATCCGCCAGCAGGCGGCGGTCGATTAGCTGCTGCAGGGCGTCCCGGCGAATCTCCCGGTCGATCTCGTCGGTGATCTCGAGATCACCACCATACATCTGCTCCACCTGCTGGCGCTGATTGCGATAGGCCTGACCGGCTTGGTTACGGCTGATCTCATGGCCGTTCACCGTTGCCACCGCCCGCGGCTGCCCGCTCGGCCCCATGTACTGGGACAGACCGAATGTGGCAAACGCCGCCGCGATCAGGACGATAACCGTCCATACAATCCAACGGGAGGCTCCATCTCGAATATCCTGCAGCATGTTGCAACCGGTCCTCTTGGTGACGGCACGCGCGAATCTCCTTCAGCGCGGCTCGCAGGCA
>SKYZ01000226.1 GCA_007127625.1 Aquisalimonas sp.
CACGGTCAAGGAAGGTGACGAAGTCACGGTCACGGTGACCAACCTGGACCGCATCGAGGATCTGTCCCACGGCTTCTGCATGATGGATCACGGCGTGAGCATGGAGGTCAGCCCGCAGCAGACGGCGTCCGTCACCTTCACGGCAGATCGCCCCGGGGTTTTCTGGTACTACTGCAACTGGTTCTGTCATGCCCTGCACATGGAAATGACGGGCCGGATGCTGGTGGAAAAGGCCTGACGGCGACAGCCCTCCCGAACGTGGTGGCGGCGAGGATGTCGCCACCACGGACGGCTACGCGAATCACTGGTTGAACCTGCATGTTCCTGATTCGATGTCTCGTGGTGCTGGTTGCGTGCTGGAGCGCGGTGGCTGCTGCCGCTGCCGATCCGGTCCGTGTTGCGCCCGGGGAACTGGAGGCTGCCCTGGCTGAAGCCAGCCCGGGCACCCATCTGCACCTTGAGGCCGGGGAGCATCCCGGCGGCATCATCATCGACCGCTCCATCGTGCTCACCGGCGACCCGGGCGCCGTGCTTGAGGGGGGCAGTCGCGGCAGCGTGCTGACCGTGGCTTCGCCGGGAGTGACCGTCCAGGGGCTCACCCTGCGCAATGGCGGTGCGCGAATCGGCGATCATGACGCCGGGGTGTTCGTTGAGAAAGGGGCCGACGCCGCCCGAATCGTCGACAATCGCATTCATGCCCGCGGGTTCGGTATCTGGGTGGATGGCACCCCGGACGTGGCGGTGGTGGGCAACCACATCACCGGGGATACCGGGCTGCGCTCCCAGGATCGCGGCAACGGCATTCATCTCTACAACGTGACCGGGGCCACCGTGGCGGACAACCTGGTTGTCGAGACCCGTGACGGCATCTATATCGATGTCAGCAACGAGAACCGGCTGCTCAACAACCGCCTGTACGATCAGCGCTACGGCATCCACTACATGTTCTCCCACCAGAACGAGGTCGTCGGCAATCGCTCCCGGGGAAATCGCGCCGGCTTCGCGCTGATGTCCTCCCGTTTCCTGGAGGTGCATGACAACCACGCCCAGGACGACGAACGCTACGGTTTTCTCCTCAACGACGTCACCTATTCCAGCTTCACCGGCAACACCGCCATCGGTATTCGCCACGGCACCACGCCGGGAACCGGGCGCACCATCCCCGGGGCCGAAGGCAAGGCACTGTTCGTCTACAACGCCCAGCACAACACCTTTCGTGACAACCTGTTGGCCGGCACGGATATCGGCATTCACCTGACCGCCGGCTCCGAGGGCAACGAGATCTACCGCAATGCCCTGGTGAACAACCGCACCCAGGTCATGTACGTGGCCACCCGGGAGCAGGAGTGGTCGGTGGACGGCGAAGGCAACTTCTGGAGCGACTACGTCGGTTGGGACCTGGCCGGGGACGGCATTGGTGATACCCCCCATGAACCCAATGACTCGGTGGACCGTCTGCTGTGGACCTATCCCATGGCGCGGGTGCTGATGAACAGCCCCGCCGTGCAGTTGCTGCGCTGGGTGCAGCGGGAATTCCCGGTGCTGCGCCCCTCCGGCGTGAAGGACAGTGCCCCGCTGATGCGGCCCACGCGGTCCCTGGAGGAACTGCAATGACGGATATCGTGACGCTGGACGCCGTGGACCGGCGCTTCGGCGCGGTTCATGCCCTCAAGGCACTGAGCCTGACCGTGGCCCCCGGGGAGGTGCTGGGGCTGCTGGGCCACAACGGCGCCGGCAAGTCCACTCTGATGAAGCTGGTGCTGGGCATCCTGGCGCCCAGTTCCGGTGTGGTCACGGTGCTGGGCCACGATCCCCGGGGGCGGGGTGCCCGGGATTTGCGCCTGCAACTGGGTTATCTGCCGGAGAACGTCAGCTTCTATGACAACCTCAGCGGCCGCGAGGTGTTGCGCTACTTCGCCCGGCTCAAGCGTGTGGCGGTGCGGGATGCCGATCGCCTGCTGGAACGGGTGGGACTGGGCGAGGCCGCGGGCCGTCGTGTACGGACCTACTCCAAGGGCATGCGCCAGCGCCTGGGGCTGGCGCAGGCGCTGCTGGGGCAGCCCCGCCTGTTGCTGCTGGATGAACCCACCGTCGGTCTCGATCCCATGGCAGTACAGGATGTTTACGGCATGATCGACACCCTGCGGGGCAACGGCACCAGCGTGATCCTGAGTTCCCATGTGCTGCCGGGGGTGGAGCGCCATATCGACCGGGTGGCCATTCTCTGTCAGGGGCGCCTGCTGGCCTCTGGCACCATCGACGGTCTCCGGCAGCAGGCGGGGTTGCCGCTGCAGATCCAGGCGCGCGGCCAGCCACTCAACGGGGCTCTGCGTTCGCAGCTTGCGGGGCAGGGGGTGGACATCCAGGGCGAGGACAGCGGTGCCATCCGCCTCAGTGCGCCGCCGGCGGAGAAGATCGCGGTGCTGCGCACGTTGCTGGCGGAGCCGGGGTTGGAGGATGTCACCGTCGAGCCGCCAAGCCTGGATGCGCTCTACGCCCATTTCGATACCTGGGGCCGTCAGCAGGAAGGAGACCGGGAGCATGCGTGAAGTGTTCATTGTTGCCGGCAAGGAGTTCCGGGACGGCCTGCGCAATCGCTGGATTCTGGCCATGACGGTGGTTTTCGCCCTGCTGGCCATGGGGCTGGCCTGGTTCGGCGCCGCCGCCTCCGGTGAGGTCGGCTTCACCCGGATCTCCACCACCATCGTCAGCCTGGCCAGCCTGGGCGTGTTCCTGATTCCGCTGATTGCCCTGATGCTGGCCTACGACAGCATCGTTGGCGAGGACGAGCAGGGCACGTTGCTGCTGCTCATGACCTATCCGCTGAGCCGTACCGGTCTGCTGGCGGGCAAGTTCCTGGGCCACGGTGCGATGCTGGCCCTTGCGACGGTGCTGGGGTTCGGCATTGCCGCGGCCATGATCGTGCTGCTGGCCGAACAGGCCTCCTGGGCGGCGCTGGCGGGGCCATTCGGTCTGTTCATTGTCAGTGCCGTGCTACTGGGCTGGGTGTTCCTGGCACTGGCGTACCTGATCAGTGTCAGCACCCGTGAGAAGGCGCGGGCGGCGGGGCTGGCGCTGCTGGTCTGGTTCCTGTTCGTGCTGGTCTACGACCTGGCGCTGCTGGGGCTTCTGGTGGGCACCGAGGGGCAGCTCGGGGGCGGGTTGTTCCGCACGCTGCTGCTGCTCAACCCGACGGATGTCTTCCGCCTGGTGAACTTCACCGGTTTCGAGGAGGCAGCGGCCGCCAGCGGGCTGTTGACCGTGTTCTCGGACCAGGCCCATTCGCCGCTGCTGCTGCTGGGCATCCTAGCGGCGTGGACGGTGGTCCCGCTGGTGATCGCGG
This sequence comes from Aquisalimonas sp., assembly GCA_007127625.1. Classification (GTDB taxonomy): domain Bacteria; phylum Pseudomonadota; class Gammaproteobacteria; order Nitrococcales; family Aquisalimonadaceae; genus Aquisalimonas. The sequence continues at coordinate 3,344 of SKYZ01000226.1, forward strand.
CGCTGCTGTTCGCCGGTCGGCGTACTTGACCCTGGAGGTTGCACCCCATGCCAACTCGACGCCACATGCTCCTGTTCGTCGCCGCAGTGCCCGCTGTGGGCCTGGTTGGCTGTGGCAGTGACGACGAGATCACCGCTGCTGACTGTGCGCCGGCCGAGCTGAACGACGGCCACGAATGCCACCTCTGCGGCATGACCATCGTCAATCATCCCGGGCCCAAGGGGCAGGCCTGCCTGCGCGACGGCCGTACGCTGAGGTTCTGCTCCACCCGGGATCTGCTCTCCTGGGCGTGGCAACCCGAGTCCGGCCCTGCCATTGCCGCACTGTTTGTCCACGACCTCTCGCGCACGGGCTGGGATGAGCCGTCCGATGATGCCTGGACGGGCGCGGAGGAGACGGTGTACGTGGTCGGCCACGACCGGCGCGGCGCCATGGGGCATACGCCGGCCTCGTTTTCCCGGCGCGGGGATGCCGACGGGTTCGCCGGGGAACACGGTGGCCGGGTGTTGGCATTCGATGAACTTGACTGGGATACGCTGCGTGACGAGCCGGCCAACGGTGGCGGTCACGGAGGGTCTCACTGAACAGGGGTTACTACTGGGAGGGTTCACGTTCGCCGGTGTCCAGGTAGGCCTTCAGGGCCGGGCTCATACGAGTACGGAAGCCGTCATCATCTCGGATGATCAACAGCACCTTGAGATCCCGGGACCTGGCAACGGCCATGGCGTTTTCCGGGCCCAGGATCATCAGCCCGGTTGCAAAGGCGTCGGCCCGTGCCGCGACGGGGTGCAGGACGGTGACCGAGGCGAGTTGGTGGTCCACCGGGCGCCCCGTGCGCGGGTCGATCAAGTGGGAATACCGCTGCCCGTCCTTCTCGTAGTAGTTGCGATAGTCCCCGGAGGTGGTGATGGCCATGTCCTCCAGGGGGATGATCTTCATCGGTGTCGGTTGCTGATCGTCGGGCTGCTGGACGCCCACACGCCAGGGACGTTCGCTGCTGCGCCGGCCGCCGGCCCGCATATCCCCGCCGATGTTGATCAGGTAGCGCTCAACACCTCGGTCCGCGAGAAACCGGGCCACAGCGTCGATCCCGAATCCCTTTGCGGTGGCAGAGACGTCGAGTTCAAAGTCGGCGGTGCGTCGTGCCCTGCCCTGGGAGGGGTCCAGTTCCAGGCCGGCATGGCCAACCGATTCCAGTGCGGCTTCGAGTTCCGTGGCGGAGGGGATGTGCTCGGGCCGCTGATCGGGGCCGAATCCCCAGCGCCGGACCACGCCGCCGACGGTGACGTCGAAGGCGCCGTCCGTGGCACGGGCGATCTCCTGACTGATGGACAGCACCTGGTAAAGAGGTTCGGAGACGTCCATCCATTCCCCGATGGGCGTTCGGCTGAGCCGGTTGAGCTCGGAGTCGTCGCGGTAGCTGGACATGGCGCGGTCGACGTCCTCCAGAACCTCGTCAACGCCCGCCTGAAGGTGCTCGATTTCCGATTCGGGCCAGTCGCCGGGCAGGGTGACCTGGTAGAAGGTGCCGAAGGTGCTGCCCTGCATGACCGCCGGCTCGGTGTCGGCCTTGACGCCGTTGCTGCAGGTGGCGAGCAGCAGGAGCGGAAGACACAGGGGCGCGGTCAGGCGGCTCAGTGTAGGCGTTGGCATGGGCATGTCAGCGTGGCTATGTCGGCGCATCATATTGTAACTGACCGGCGGCCTCGCAATACTTATGCGCCATTTCAGGGGCGGCTTCGGTCATACCGCGTGATCGCGGCATATCGAGGCGGCTGGAGCGGTCGGGACGGGGTCTGAACAGGGGTTTTCAAACGCTGGTGAATAGCGAAACATTGCCGTGCCTGCAGAAGGCTGATGCGCCCAGGGTGCTGGTTGCCGAGGATGACCCGGCGAATCTGGTCATGATGCGTGCCATGTTCGAGCGCCTGGGTTGCCGGGTGGATACGGTGACCAATGGTGAGGACGCGGCGCGGGCCGCGCTGGCGTCACGCTACACACTCGTCTGCATGGATGTCACCATGCCCGGCATGGCGGGGGACGAGGCCGTGCGGCTGATCCGCTGCAAGGAGCGGCAGGCCCTTGGCGGTGTGGTCACACCCATTATCGCGCTCTCCGGACATGCCCATGCCGAGGCGCGGGAGGCGCTGTTCGCGGCCGGGGTGGACGATTACATAACCAAGCCGGTGCGGCGGGAAACCCTCGAAGAACTGCTGCGCCGCTATATCGACCTTTCAGCATAATGCACCAGGCGGTGCGCCCGCCTGTAGGGACACGACGGGAGAGCGCCATGCCCCCCTTGCTCACCAGTCTGCTTCTGTTGATCTTTCTCATCCACCTGGTGGCATTTGCCGTGCTTGGCCTGCGGCGCCGACAGCTCTACTACCTGGCACTGGTGGTGACCTTCTCGCTGTTGAGCGCGGCCATGGCCGCCCGCCTGGCCCTGCCGGATACCCACCTTGGCGACGACGTCGCTCTGCACGAAGCCCTGCGCATGGCCGCCTGGGCGGCTGCGGCGGTGTCCATCGGCTGGACGCTGATCCGGCTCCGGAATCGTATCGCGCGGAAACGGCGCACCGGCTGAAGAGAGTGCTGACCGCCGATGTCCTATCGCCAGCGGGTTCGCCGCCCGCATAGCCTGGCCCAGTTGCGGCGCAGGAAGTCCTCCGTGGTGGTTCGAGAATAGGCCGCAGCGATCAGGGTGGCGAGTTGCCACCAGCCGGCACAGTAAATCTGCGCCTCCGGTGGGCTGCCGGCGTATTCCCACGGGCCGGTGTAGAGCACCCGGGGCAGGACCCGTTTCTGCGTTTGCGCGAGCTTGGGGCTGATGGAGCCGCCGACGATCCAGCGCCGGCGCGTGGCGAGGGCGTCCATGGCCGCGAGCAGGTAGACGTTGTTGCGCTGCTGGGTGGTGAGGCGGGCCCTGCTCAACCACAGGCAGGCGATCTCGCAGGCATTGCCGTCGGCCAGGATCGATGCCAGCGGCGGCTCCGAGCGCACGGCTTCGGGAATCATCCGCAGGTAGCGCAGCGGCGCCCTGGCGTTGACCACGTAGCCGCCCACCATGCGGCCGTCGCGATAGAACGCCCGGACGCAGTCCGCGTTGGCGAAATAGTCAAGGTCGACCGGGTTACGGCAGACCCCGGAGAAGGTTTCGGCGAAAAGGCGGATCTGGTCTTCGGAGTGAAGTACTTGCGCGTCCATGTGGCACCGGTCTCATCGTCGTCGGGCTCGTGGCCCGCTTGCTGCTGTCGAAAGGTTCGTAACACCCCGGGGGGTCTGATACGCTCGACACGGTATCTTTTGATGGCCGGTGGGTACGTGGACTTGGGCCACATTCTCGGAACGGGACATGTGACATGAGTCACAAACGGCCCAAGGAGTGGGGCACGGCACCACGATGCGTTGCGACAGCGGCTGGGATGCCGTCGGATAATGGCGACGATGATGCACAGGACGGCAAGTATCGAACCCCAGCGGCTGCTGGTGTTCCAGGCGCTGCTGGTGTTCACGGTGGCGGGCGGTCTGTTGTTTGCGGCGCTGAATATCAGTCGCGGTGTCTACCCACTGGCGGCCGTCGAACTGGTGTTGGCTGCGGTCTCCGGCTGGCTGTTCGTTCGCAGCATCCAGCGCAAGCTCACCCGGACCTGGCTGATGGTCTACCTGGTGCTTTTCTTCAGTGCCATGATGGCGGCCATCGCCACGCCGGATGCCAGTCCGACCGTGTTCGTGTGGGTCTTCCTGATCCCGCTGGTTTCCCACCTGCTGCTGGGTTCACGGCGCGGGTTGCTGATGTCGCTGCTGTTCCTGGCGATCGCCGCGGGGACTTACTTCCATCGGCTTGGCCCTGACGCCCTCCTGCTGGAGCCGGTGGCGATTGCTAACGTCGTGGTCTGCGCCGTACTGCTGACAGGACTGTCCTACGCCTATGAATCGGCCCGGGAGAAAACGGAGAGCCAGCTACAGGCGCTTGCCTCCACCGATCCCCTGACCGGACTGCCAAATCGGTCCATGCTGGAGCCGGCGCTGCAGCGTCAGGTCGGCGAAGCGGACCGCCGAGAGTCGCCCTTCGCAGTGTTGTCCATGGATCTCGATCATTTCAAGACCATCAATGATCAGCGCGGCCATGAGGCCGGAGACCGTGCCCTGTTGGCGTTCGCGGATCTGTTGCGGCAGCGGCTGCGCAGTAGCGACCTGCCCTGCCGTTGGGGCGGCGAGGAGTTCCAGGTGCTGCTTAGCAACACGGACCCCGATGGCGCTTTTCGCATTGCCGAGGAGATTCGCAGCACTCTGGAGCATACCCCCGTGGAACTTGATGACGGCGTAGTGTCCATGACCGTCAGCATCGGAGTGGCATCGTATCCGCTGGACGCCGATGACGCTGCCAGCCTGCTCATCGTGGCCGACCGTCGCCTGTACCAGGCGAAACTGCGGGGACGCAACCAGGTGGTGGATGCTCGCAGCATGCCAGGGTAGGGGGCGGAAGCAGCGGGTGGTCGGGGGGCGTACGGCTGAGCCGGTTGCGGTCGTACCCGGCCAGCGTGACAATGCCCATGCGCCGGGTCGTCGATGGACGCTGGCGCAACACCCATTCGTGCCTCCGCGAGGTCGCGTGCCCCATGACCCACCGTGTGCCTTTCAGGGAAGTGCGCGCCCCGGGCCGGCGATCGAGCCCCTCCGGGCTCACCCCGGCGCCGTTTCCGGTTTGGCTGCCTGCAATGGTTCTGGTCTGGTTGCTGCTTGCACCCGCCATGGTGGCCGCACACCCCCATGCCTGGATCGATCTGCGGACCCAACTCGTCACCGATGGCAACGGCCGCGTGGAGGGCCTGCGCCAGCACTGGGAAATCGACCCGTTCTACAGCCTGATGCTGATGGAGGAGTTCGGCTCCGCCGGCGACGGCAGTGAGAGGGAGGATGGGCTTCAGCACCTGGCGGAGACCATGCTCGGCAACATGGCAGAGTTCGACTACATGACCCGGCTGACCCTCGACGGCGACCGCGCAGCGTGGGGAGGGGTGACGGATGTGCAGCTAACCGTGAATGATGCCACGGACTCCCTCCATTTCCGGTTCACCCTGCTGTTCACTGAGCCTCTGGACCTCGACGGGCGCGAGATTGAGTACGCGGTCTACGATCCGACGTACTACATCGAAGTGCTGCACGCCGACGCCGATGCCATCGAAACGGGTGCGCTGGGTGCCGAGTGCTCCGTGCGGATTCGCGAGCCGGATCCACCGGATTCCCTGGTGGAGCGCATGGCCCGGATCGATCGCAGTGGCTCGCCCACGGAAGAGGGCGTGGGCGAGCGGTTTGCTCAACGGGTAAGGATCGGCTGCGGTGCATAGAGTCGCCCTGCTCCTCGTGCTGGTGCTGGCCTTGACGGTGGCCCCGGCGGGAGGATCGCCGCTGCCGGGCGGCGACCGGGCCGATGAGCGCGTACAGCAGGAGACTGCGAGCCAGGACGCCGGGGAGCGCTCCCTGTGGCAGCGCTACACCGGCTGGATCGTCACCCAGCAGCGCGCTCTGCATCGCGCGTTGACCGAGCGGGTCAGGGCCCTGCGCGGCGAGGCCGGGATCGTGGAGTTCGGCGCGTTGCTGGCGCTGTGCTTCCTCTACGGACTCTTCCACGCCGCCGGGCCCGGCCACGGCAAGGCGGTGATCAGCACCTACCTGCTGACCCACCGGACCCGCGTGGTCCAGGGTGTCACCCTGTCGGCCGCTGCCTCGCTGGTCCAGGGAGTGACAGCGGTGGTGCTGGTGCTTGCACTGGTGCACGTGGCCGGGTGGTTGAGTCGTGACGTCATGCAGCAGTCGGTGACGGTCGAGCTGGTCAGCTTCGGCCTCGTCGCCGGCCTGGGCGGCTTCCTGATGGCCCGCGCCGGTCGCGGTCTGTGGCGAACCCACGAGACCGCTGACGGCGGCCACCCGCATGAACACACGCACGCATCGGGCACCGGGCATTGCTGCGGTGGCCACCACGTGGCGCTGGGCGCCGGGGAGAGCGGGCGCGCCTGGCCGGCTATTGCAACGGTGCTCGCCGTGGGGGCTCGGCCCTGCACCGGCGCCGTTCTCGTCCTGGTCGCGGCCAATCTGCTGGGGCTCTGGCTGATCGGGGTCGCGGCGGTGGCAGCCATGTCCGTGGGCACGGCCCTGGCGGTGGCCACGCTGGCCTGTATCGCCGTCTATGCGCGCGGCTGGGCCGGCCGGCTCGTCGGCGCGCGTACCGGCCGCTGGCGGTACGCCGGCAATGCGGTCGCCTTCACAGGCGGCGCCATCATCTGCCTGCTGGGCGTGCTGCTTCTAGTGACCGCTCTGTCCACGCCCATGGCGTCACCGGGCGTCCTGGCCTAGTGTGCTGTCCCCTGGCTTGCTGGGCGCACCCATCACCAGCATGGCCACCTGCCGGGTCACGGCTAGTAGACGTCCGGTAAGGTTAGTATCGCCGCCGTTGTGCCGTTGCGAAGGCGATTACGGACAGCCCTCCCACCGCGGTGAGTGCAGCGAGAGTCCACTGCGCCGAGGTTCCCTCCAGTAGCAGGGCAGTGCCCGCGGGTGCCAGCGCCCGGGCAACGTGGGATGGCCCGGCCAGCCAGCCGGTGATGCGGGCGTAGCCGGCTGCCCCGGCGAGCAGGGTTGGCACCATGGCGCGCACGATGGTCATGATGCCGTGGCCGCCGCCGTAGAGCACCGCAAACAGCACTGCGAGCCAGGGCTGTATCGGGGCGAGGAGCAGCAGCGCCACCCCGGCGGTGGCCAGGCCCAGAGCCAAGCCCCCCAGTGTGCCCGGTGACCAGGTGTCCTGCAGCGCGGCATCCAGTGCTCGCGCCGCGATCTGCATCGGGCCGATGAGCATCGCGGTCCACAGGATCAGCTCCTGCGGGACGCTCTGTGCGGAGAGGATGACGGCGACCTGGGCGGACAAGGCCGCGGAGACCGTTGTCGCCAACGCGAACGCTGTTGCCAGGAGCGCCAGTGTCACCCCCGCTGGTGGAGGTGCTGCCAACACGCTCGTAGCTGCGGAAGCTGCCCGCGCAGTGCCGCCGCCGTCCGGGGAGGGCGCGCCGGGTAAAGCGAGGTGAGCGGGCAGGGCGATGGCGATGTGCAGGGCCGCAAACACCAGAAACGCCGTGCGCCAGTCGGTACTGGCGACCAGCCAGGACGCCAGTGGCCAGGCCAGCGTGCTGGCGAGCCCGGCGACCACCGCCAGCGCCCGCACTCCGCTCCGGAACCCGGCCCCGCTGGACTCCCGCAGTGCAGAGAAGGCGGCTTCGTACAGGGTTGCGGCCATGGCCGTCCCGGCGAGCAGCCAGCCCACCGCGAATACACCCGGGGACGGGGCGAGGGCCACCACCGACAGTGCCATGGCTGCCACCACTGAGCCGGTGGCCAGGCACGGGCGGGCGCCTCGGCGGGTCATAAGACCACCCACCACGGGCGCGGTCACGGCGGTGACCAGCAGGCCCGCCGAAAACGCGCCGAAGATCCAGGTCAGCGGCCAGCCCGTGTCCGCGCGGATGGGTTCGGCCAGGAACGTGAGCCCGTAGTAGAGCGTGCCCCAGCTCACCAGCTGTGCGGGTGCGAGTGACAGCACCGCCCGCCACGGGATC